>JADGCJ010000005.1 GCA_015229045.1 Magnetococcales bacterium | reverse complement strand
TAAACGCGGTTCAAGGTCCGATTTTTCAAGCATGCCAATTTCAAATGCGATTGCCTTGACGGGCCTGCCCTTCCCGTACACGGCTGCCAAACTCCAAGTCGTCCAAACAACTTTCCGACCCATTTCTCACGCCGTATGCGTCTTCATAAGCTGGTTGATGCGGGAGATATAGTTGCGGGTTTCGCGGGGCAGGGGTTCGGAGCGGCTGTCGACATTGCCCATGCCCCAGTTGTAGGCGGCGAGAGCGGTGTTCCTGTTGCCCTGATAGCGATCCAGGAGTTGTTTCAGATAGCGTGCCCCGGCCATGACATTCTGTTCCGGATTGAAGGGGTCGGTGACCCCCAGCTCCTCGGCGGTATCGGGCATGAGCTGCATCAGTCCCTGGGCACCGGCCCGGGAGACCGCCTTGGGATTGAAACCGCTCTCTGCCTGCACAACAGCCCGCAGCAACTTGGGATCAAGATCATTCTTCTGCGCCGCACGACTGATCAATTGGTCATAGGGCGTCGACTGGGCCGGGGTCATGCTGTCCCGCACCAGTCGCCGATAAAGAGCATCCAGGGCCGCAGGATCGGGGTTCTGGCCAAGAGGTTGGGTGGTGACGCGCTGCTCCGTCCGACTTTTTTGGCCATTGGCCAGATCCAGGGATCGATACTCCGACGTCAAGAAGGCCTGTTCCGATTTGGAAAGCGCCGCCAAACCCGGGGCCTTGCCGGGCATCACCACGGGACGACCCTGCACACCCCCCGCGGGAGCGACACCCCGCCCCATCGCCAGCTGCTGGAACCCTTCGGCGAGCCAACTCATCTCGGCGTTGCTCAAGGAAGCCAATCCCGGGGCCGGACCCGGCTGTAAAAAGCTGTCGGTGGTCACACCAGGCATGCCGCCGCTGTCACCCATGGGCAACCACGCTGCATGTCCGACCGCCTCGGGAGCCTGCATAACCGACCCTACACCTCCACTGGGCAACCAGGGCGTATCCAACCGCCCCAGGGGAGCATTCCCCGGTCTCTCAGCCATGAAACCACTACCCGAGGAGTGCCCAACTCCCTGAAACGCCACATTCAAATCATTCTGAAAGGATGGCGTAATCCCCTTGATATCACTCGCTCCGGCTTGGGCCAGGGGAAGGGTCGGCGAGGAGATACTTGTCACGTCCAGCATGGCTCTTTACCCTGCTTCTGAAGGATCCAACGTCGCGGAAGCGCTCTTGGTTTCAGAACCTGGATGCAATCTTCGTACCACTGAAAGCTGGAGGCTGGAGGCTGGAGGAACAGTACCTCTTGCCTTGTCAGCAAGAAAGGCCTGGACATGAAAGCTTTTGTCAGGGCTTCGCCCCGAACCCCACCAGGACTCTGTCCTGGACCTGTCCGGTCGCCAGCCCCCTGGACCCCGATTCGTTGCCGGGTGCTGAATAGTTACGTTTGTTATGGAAAAACATGCGCGACTCGAAAAGATTTTTCTGGATGGTGGTACAGTGTGCAACAATAACAGGACAAGATATTGATCGGACAACATATCCAGGAGAAAAACCGTGCTTTACGTGCCAGAAAAAAAGTGGTCGATCGAGGTGCTGACGGGGGATATCACCCGTCTGGAAGTTGACGCCATCGTCAACGCCGCCAACGCCTCTCTCCTGGGCGGCGGTGGCGTGGATGGCGCCATCCACCGGGCGGGTGGTGCGGCCATTCTGGAGGCGTGTCAAAAAATCCGTCAGGAACACCACCTCGACGGTCTGCCTACCGGCGAGGCCGTTATCACCACCGGCGGTGATTTACCGGCTCGTTATGTGATTCACACCGTCGGTCCCATCTACCATGAGGAGAGAGATCCGGCAGCCCGTCTGGCCGATTGTTACCGTAACTGCCTACGCCTGGCCATGACGCACAGCGTGCGCTCGATTGCCTTCCCGGCGATCAGCACTGGGGTCTATGGCTATCCGAAGGAGGACGCTGCCCGGGTTGCCATCACCACCCTGCGTCAAACGATGGTCGCAGGGCCGGGACCACTGCAACGCATCCTCCTGGTCGCCTTCGCACCTGCCGACGCCGACACCCTGTCGAAGGCGTTGGCTGCCGGGTGAGGTTTGCATGATCTCAGGGAAATTTATAAAAGCCCTTGTCGAGGTACTCCACCACGTCAGCGATCTCTTCATCAAACCAGCGTGTACCCACATTTTGATTGCAGAAAGCCACCATGGCTGCGAGTTCCTTCCTGTTTTTCTTCTTGTGGTCGGCGCGGGTATAGATACGATGGGGATCGCCAGAAAATTTGGCGGCATGGCACTCCAGACAGGATTTATCGTGCAGGGCGCGGCCTTTTTCCGCATCTGCCGCACCTGCCACGCTGGAAAGGCCCGCCAGAAGGGGCAAAATGATCGACAGTCGTACACAGACCTTCATTTTGTTCATCGCGTATCACTCCGGAAGCGAAAGATTGACAACCCATGGAGACAACCACGCCTGCAACCAACAGCGAACCCCCTGCTCAACCGGCACCTCCTCCCCGGGTTCTTGTCGTGGGCACCGGAGCGATCGGAGGGTACTACGGCGGACGTCTCGCCCAGGCCGGTCTGGAGGTGGCGGCACTCTGCCGCTCCGACTTCGCGACAGTCCAATCCCGGGGCATTCATATCGAAAGCCTGCAGGAGAATTTCGACTTTGCGCCACGCCCGGTCCTGCGCCAGCTCACCGACTACGACGGCTATCCGGATTATATCCTCGTCACCCTGAAAGTGCTGCCGGAAATCGTCACGGCTGACATCATCCGTCCCGTGGTGGGACCAGGCACAGTGATCGTGCTGATCCAGAACGGCGTGGAGATCGAATCATCCGTTGCAGACGCCTTCCCCAACCATGAAATTCTGAGCGGTCTGGCATTCATCTGCGTGAGCCGCATCGCTCCGGGTCTCTTGCGTCACACCTGTCATGGACGGCTGGCCATCGGTCGTTATCCGCAAGGGGGATCGCCAGCGGCGGAGTCATTGGCACACTGGTTCAGACGGGCGGGCACCTCCTGCACGGTCTCCCCGGCGATCGTCACGGATCGATGGCGCAAGCTGGTCTGGAACGCACCGTTCAATCCGCTCTCGGTCCTGGCCGGGGGGTTGACGACGCAGGACATCATGGCCTCACCCAGACTGGCTGATCTGGCCCGGAGAGTCATGGAGGAGGTTCTGGCCATAGCCGAGGCCGCAGGGCATCCCCTCCCGCCCGAAGTGGTGGAAAGAAACCTGACCGAGACCCGGGCCATGTATCCCTACAAAACCAGTATGCTGTTGGATTATGAGGCGAAACGCCCCATGGAAGTGGAAGCGATCCTGGGAAACGCCGTGCGCAAGGCCCACTCCCTGGGGATTGCCGCACCGCGCCTTGAAACCCTCTACGCTCTATTGACTCGGGAACACGACGAAACAGGAGGATCAGTGACGCAACCAGGATAGCAGCACCAAGGCCTGGACAAGGGAGATCAGGATCAGTCCATACACCCCACCGATATAGACCGCCGACAGGATTTTGGACCCCACGTCTCGCGTTTGTTGCCATTTTTTCTGCGATCGACTACCCGACACGGCCATGGCTCCCTCGTTTTCAGCACCCGACTTTGTTCTTCAGCCAAAACCCGCCCTCATTCGCAAACGTGTTGCGTCGGCTTTGCTCTCCTGAAGCAAATACCAGACCAATTGTAACGGTTTGTGGAGCAGAAAGGGTATGACAGCGGAGTCAGGGGCCGTTGTACTGTTTGATCTCCGGGAGAACCTCTTGTTGACGGCTCTTGAGAAACTCGTTGATCACGGCCAGATCGCGATGGGTCAGGTCGTTGAAGACAACCCGCACCAACCGCTCCCGTTCCTGGACCTGGACATGCAACAGATTGCCCCAAACCTCCAGCTCCTGCGGACCCAGCTCCAGGGTATCGCCCTGCGAGAACCACTTCAGCGGCAAGGTGAAACTGACCCAGACGGGATCGAAGAGTGCCCGTTCATCAACAGCAGCTTCGAGGGAGAGAGAAAACGACCCGCCACCCGCAGAAAGATTCAACAAGTGTGCAGCATGTTCGCGCCCGTTGAGGACAAATCGCGCATGGATGGGTTCGGCGGGGGCCACACGGTTGAAGACCCGATGCCCGAAATACCCCTCCGCCAGACTGATGCGAAACAGACGCACCACACCCAGATGGGGATAGACATCGCGCACATGGGCCACGAGACCGATGGGCAAATGCGGCATCGACAAAAAGGTACGCCCTTCGAGGTGCATGGCCTGCAACTGCCCGGGCATCACCCGGACCAGGGCCTCGTTTTCCGAAAAGCCCTCCACCTTTCCTTTGCCACTCAGAGGAACCCCCTTGAATTGATTAAAAAATGAAATTTCATCCCCCCGCTGGCGACACGTCTCGAACTCCCGTGGCACGTCGACAAAGTGCATGAGCATGGGATCATTGAACGTGACCGAGGAACGGCACAAAAGAGAACCGTTCTTCATGCACAGATGCTCTTTCAAGACGATGGGTTCATCAAAATAGTCGCCGATCCCCTGAATGATGCCGTGTAACAAAGAACACAGATGACGTGATGAAAAATAGACAATGGCCGTCTCTCCATGCCGCAAACGCAAGGTGCGGATGGCCGGTGGCTCGATGTTGACGTTTTGCGACTCCATGGCGCCTTGGAGAATCAGGGCAAGATTCTCCAGAATATCCATGGTGGTCCAATGCGCCTCGATCAACCCCATGGAGACCCCCATCTCCACAAGGCCGCTGCCCATGTGTTGGCCCATCCTTTCCAGCATGGCATCCAGATCGGTTTCCAATAAGCGCGTGGCGACCCGGAACAGGGTCATCAACTCCTGATCCGGATAATCCACTTCCGGGACATACTCTTTGTTGCCAGTCATGGCCAAAGATTGGGCACGTGCCCAGGCACCCGCACCAACGCTGGTTTCAAGAAAGTCTTCCATGGCCAGAAAAATGATGCCCAACATGATCGCCTCGTACCGCACGCCTCTTTTTTTGTTGGATCGCCTGATTCCCACCCTCTGATTATGCTATTATGCCGATGATTTCTCATGTGTTCAAACAGAACGGCAAGAATGGGACCAACACAGCATGCCACCACTCGCCTCCACCCCTGCCGAACCTACCTCCGCGCCCCCTCCTTCCCCGGCCTGGGAGACACCTCCAGGCCGCCTGACCTGGGACGACCCTCTCTTGCAATGTCTGGTCGTCCTGACCCGGCACTGGCACTGCCCGGCCTCGGAGGAGGCGTTGCGCACCGGCCTGCCCCTGGTGGACAACCGGATGACGCCGGAGCTTTTCATCCGTGCCGCGGCCCGGACAGGTCTGGCAGCCCGCACCATGCGCAAATCCCTCGAACGCATCTCCCCGCTGACCATGCCAGCCGTTTTGTTGCTCAAGGATCGGCAGGCCTGCATCCTGACCAGCCGCAACGATGTCACAAAAATGGCAACCGTCATCCAACCGGACAGTGGTGTCGGCACGGCGGAGATTCCCCTGGCAGAACTCAAGCAGCACTATGCCGGTCATGCCATCTTCGTCCGCCCGACTTTTCAGTTCGACTCCCGCTCCGATGACGATGACGAACCACCCCCCAAAACCTGGTTCTGGGGCACCCTGCGCCGCTTCTGGCCCATCTATGGGGAGGTGGTTCTCGCCTCCCTCCTGATCAACATCTTCACCTTGGCCAGCCCCCTGTTCGTGATGAATGTCTACGACCGGGTCGTGCCCAACAATGCCGTGGAGACCCTGTGGGTGCTGGCCATTGGCGTCTCATCGGTCTACCTGTTCGATTTCATTCTGCGTTCTCTGCGCGGCTATTTTCTGGACGTCGCCGGCAAAAAGGCCGACATGCTGATGGCCGGCATGCTCTTCGAACATGTCATCGGCCTGCGCATGGCCGCCCATCCCGGATCGACCGGGGCACTGGCCAAACATTTGCACGAGTTCGAGTCCCTGCGCGATTTTTTTACCTCCGCCACCCTGACAACCTTCATGGATCTGCCTTTTCTGGTCATCTTTCTCTGGACGGTGGCCTTTTTGGGCAAGTCGGCGGTCTGGTTTCCCGTCATGACCGTGCCGGTCGTCATTCTGGTGGGGATTCTGATGCAGTTTCCCTTGAACCGGATCATCAAAAAAAGCTTCAAGGAGGCCTCACAGAAACACGCCATCCTCGTCGAGACCCTGAACGGTCTGGAGTCCATTCAAACCCTGGGGGCAACCGGGGTGATGCAACGCAAATGGGAGCAGTGTGTCGCCCTGACCGCCGATTCGGGCCTGCAATCGCGCTTTTTGTCGTCGCTGGCCGTCAATTTTGCCGGATTGGCAACCAATCTGGCCACGGTCGCGGTGGTGGTTCACGGCTCCTATCTCATCGCCGCCGGGGAGTTGACCACGGGTGCCCTGGTGGCCTGCTCGATCCTCACCGGACGCGCCTTGGCACCTCTCTCCCAGGTCGCAGGCCTCCTGGTGCGCACGCAGCAATCGATGGTCTCCCTGAAAATGCTGAACCGCATCATGACCCTGCCGATCGAACGCCCGGCAGGTGTGCGTTTTCTCCATCGACCGCAACTCGCCGGAGGGATCACCTTCCAGGATGTGACATTTCAATATCCAGGTTCCACGGTACCGATTTTGCGCCAGGTCTCCCTGCACATTCGACCTGGAGAGCATGTGGGTATCATTGGTCGTGTCGGTTCGGGCAAGAGTACGCTGTTCAAGCTGATCCTCGGCCTCCTGCAACCCCAGGAGGGGGCCATCCTGGCCGATGGCGCCGATATACGGCAAATCGATCCTGCCGATCTGCGGCGCAATATCGGTTGCATCCCCCAGGAACCGCTGCTCTTTTTTGGATCGGCCCGGGAGAACATCATCCTCGGGCATCCGTTCGCCGATGATGCCGAAATCCTGCGCGCCGTCGTCCTCTCCGGGGCCGATACCTTCATTGGCAGGCATCCCCGAGGCATCGATCTGCCCATCGGTGAAGGGGGAAAAGGACTGTCCGGTGGTCAGAGACAGACAATTGCCATCGCCCGTGCCCTGGTGGCCAATCCACCCCTGCTTCTCCTCGACGAACCCACCAGCGCCATGGACAGCGGCGCCGAGGAGCGCCTGAAAAACAACCTCTCCGCCATCCTTCCCGGCAAGACCCTGCTCCTCGTCACCCACAAAGCCTCCCTGCTCAGTCTGGTCGAACGATTGATCCTGCTGGAAGAGGGACGTGTCCTGGCCGATGGTCCCCGGGATGTGGTTTTGCGCCAACTGGCCGAAGGCCGTTTTCGTCAGGCGGGGGTGTGACATGAGCGACTCCTGGCAGGAGAGCGATTTCTACCCCGAGGCCGCCGCCGCCCGTCAGCGACGTCTCAACCCCTTTTCCCATCTGCTGCTGTTTTTGATCACCCTGTTTTTTGTCCTGGCCACGGTTTGGGCCTGGCTGGCCAATCTCGACGAAGTCACCGTCGGCAATGGCCGGGTCATCCCTTCGGGCCAGGTCCAGGTGATCCAAAACCTGGAGGGGGGCATCATCGCCGAAATTCTCGTCAAGGAGGGGCACGTGGTGCAAAAAGGGGATATTCTGTTGCGTATCGACGACACCCAGTTTCGTTCGACCTATCGCGAAAACCACATGCACTATCTCGCCCTGCTCACCCGTACCGCCCGCCTCACCGCTGACGTCAATGGCGACACCGACTTCACCCCCCCCGAAGAGGTGGTGCGCGAACAACCCAGCCTGGCTACCAGCGAAAAGGAGCTGTTCCTCAGTCGCCGTCGCTCGTTGGAATCCAGCCTGCGCATCCTGCATAGTCAGGTGGAACAAAAAGAGCAGGAGATCGTCGAACTGACCGCCTCGCAAAAGCAGATCGAGCGACGCCTGGCCCTGGTCCGCAAGGAGCTGGCCATCACCGATCCCATGGTCAAACAGGGGGTCATGTCACAAGTGGAGCTGCTGCGCCTGCAACGCGAAGCCGCCGAGCTGGAGGCCTCCCTGGAAAATGCCACGCTGGCCCTGCCCCGGCTACGCTCCGCATTGGGAGAGATTCGCGCCAAAGCCAACGAACCCCTCCTGGAGTTTCGCAAACAGACCCTCACCGACCTGAACGCCGCCAAGGGTGAGTTGAACAGCCTCAAGGAGTCCATCACCCCCATGGAGGATCGGGTCACCCGCACGGCGGTCCGCTCCCCCGTCAAGGGGACGGTGGTGCAGATCAAGGTCAGCACCATCGGTCAGGTGGTCCGCCCCGGCGTCGATCTGATGGAGATCATGCCCCTGGAAGACACCCTGCTCATCGAAGCCCGTATCCGTCCGTCCGACATTGGCTTCCTTCACCCGGGCCTGAAGACCATGGTCAAATTCACCGCCTACGATTACTCCATCTATGGCGGTCTGGAGGGAGAACTGGTCCACATCAGCGCCGATACCATCGTCGACGACAGTGGCGAGCGGACCGAGCGCGGCGAGCACTTTTACCGGATCCAGGTGCGTACCCAAAAGAATCATCTCGGCTCGGAGGAGAAGCCGCTCCCCATCATTCCCGGCATGGTGGCCGTCGTCGATGTCATCACCGGCAAAAAGAGCGTCCTGGATTACATCCTCAAACCCATCCTGAAAGCCAAAGCCAACGCCCTGCGAGAACGATGAACAGATCGGACGACCCATGCACTTCCTGAACCCAAAAACCGATTTTGCCTTCAAAAAAATCTTCGGCTCCGAGGAGAGTCGTGACATTCTTCTCAGTTTCCTGAATGCCATCCTCTCCCTGCGGCCCCCTCATCAAATCGTCGAGGTGACCATCCTGGATCCCTATCTGGCGCCCAAGATCAAGGGCATGAAGGACACCTACCTGGACGTCCGGGTCCGCGATCAAAGTCGCCGGGAATACATCATCGAAATGCAGATCCTCAACGTCGCCGGATTTGAAAAAAGGGTTCTTTACAACGCCTGCAAAGCCTACGCTGGCCAGATCAAAAAAGGGGATGATTACAGGCTGTTGACCAATGTCATAGCCATCACCATCACCGATTTTGTCATGTTTGACCAACTCGCCGAGACCATCAACCGTTTCATGTTGCGCTCCGCCTCGAACGCCGATATCGCGCTGGATGATCTGGAACTGGTCTTTGCCGAGCTGCCCAAGTTTTCCAAGGATGCCGACCAGCTTGACAGCGTCGTCGACAAATGGTTTTTCTTTCTAAAACACGCCGGTGATCTGCAAGCAGTACCCAAAACTCTGGCCAGCGAACCCGCCATCAAAAAGGCCTTCGACATCGCCAACAAGGCCGCTCTCACCGCAGAGGAGTTGGACGATCAGGAAAAAAGGGAGACGTTCATCTATCTCCAGCGTGAATCCATCGTCTATGCGGAACAAAAAGGCCGTGCGGCAGGAGAGCAGATCGGTGAACAAAGGGGCATCGAGATCGGTGAACAAAGGGGCATCGAGATCGGTGAACAGAGGGGTCGTCGGGAAGGTGAAGCCGCCATTCTGCTCCGCCTGCTGCGGCGTCGCTTCGGCCAGATCCCCGACTCTGCCGTCAACAAAATCACCCTGGCTGATGCAGCTTCGCTCGAAAAGTGGAGTGAAAATTTTGTCTCCGCCCACTCCCTGGAAGATGTTTTCGCCTCGTGACGAGACACAAGGAAAATGCCAGGAGGAATCACAAACCAAGAACCTCCTTGGCCAGAGGTATGGTGAGGGGGCGTCGTTGTTGCAGGGCAGCATGATCCAACAGATCAATGGCCAGGGCCACATCGGGCACCCGACGTGGCAGACGGTTGACAAGAAACTTGACCAGATCCGGACTGATTCTCACCTGGCGATCCTGAACCATTTTGGCCAGGATGGCCGCCAGATCCTCCTCGTCGGGGGGTTCCAGGAACAGGACCGGCCCCCACATCAGCCGCGTGCGCAAATCGTCGCGCATGGTTGAAAAGTGTCCGGGTTGCTCCCGCCCGGCAAAAAGCAGACGCACCCCTGCCGCCTTCATGCCGTTGTAAAGATAGAGGAGAGCCTCCTGCAAGGGAGGCGATGCATCCAGCCGGTCCAGCCCATCCACCGCCACCAGACGGCACCCCTCAAAACGGGCCAAAAAACCGGCCAGGATGGCTTCGCTCACCTCTTCCGGACCTTGAACCGGACTCTTCGCACTCTGTACATCACCCACCAGGTGACGATCCAACCCCTCAAGGTCCAGATAAAGGGCAGCCCGCTCACCATGGCGGGTGCGCAAATGCCTGACAGTCGCCTGCAACAGATGGGTCTTGCCGGTCCCGGCCTCGCCGCACAGCGTCAAACCGGCAAAAGGAGGGACAGCGAAGATCCCCCCCTCTTCGCCAAAATCGCGCACGGCCTCGACAGCCAGACGATTGCCTTTTCCGACCACCAGATTGGCCAGAGTGAAAACCGGATCCAACGGCAACTCCAAAAGCAGCTGCTGCGGTTGATCGACAACACCGATCATCGGGACACCTCCAGGTTGGCAGCGTCGGCCAACTTGCGGGTCCAGGAGAAAACATAAACCAGGCCGGAAATGCTCGTGGTTGCGGTCGTGACCCAGATAAACCAGGGTACCAGCCAGATCAAAACACCATGGACCTGGGAAACCATCGTCACCATGACCATCAAAATTTGCGCCGCCGTGTTCACCTTGCTGATCCAGAGAGGCTGCATGCGCAAGGAGCCGGTCATCAACTGGAACACCACGGCACCAATCAGGATGATCACATCCCGGGTCACCACGGTCAGGGTCAACATGAGAGGCATCTGCCCCAAATAAGTCAAGACCGTGAAGCCGGAAACCAGCAACAACTTGTCCGCCAGGGGATCCAGATACCCCCCCAATTCGGTGACCATGCCAAACCGTTTGGCGATGAAGCCATCCACGGCATCCGTAACCCCCGCCAGAGCAAAAAGCCAAAGAGCCACATTCTCGCCACCATTGAGCATCAGCCAGATGAACACCGGCACCACAAAAATGCGCAAAAATGACAGGGCATTCGGCAGGTTCATGGAATACGGATCGTCAATTCGTTCGGAGTGCGTTCGGGTTGGTTGCCAATGTGCGCCAACGACTCCAGAAGTCTTTCATCAGGTCCTTGAAAATCCAGAATCAACAAAACATCCCTGGCCGTCAAAGAGACCGGATGCGCACTGGCCACGCCCGGAATTTTCGTCAATTTCTTCAGGAAGTCGGCGTACCCGGCCAGTTGCCGCTCATGAATGACGCGCAGTGGTACGGCATGGTTCAAATCCGGCTTCACGGCGTGGTCCTGGCTCCAGTTGTCGAGGATCATTTCGACAAATTTGGTTGCCAGGGGACCATCCAGACAGCTCTGCGGCCCGTTGATTTCGGCGGTGCCACACCCCTTGCGAACCCGCAGACGAATGCGTCGCTGCTCACCGTTGGCGTCGCTCTCCACCAGGGTGGCAATGGCAGCGGGGGGTGCGTCGGCAGCAGCCTGTTCCGCAGTCTCCATGCCATACCAGGCAGCCCATATCTTGCGTATGCCATAGCGCTCTTCGGCCCAGTTCCACAAGGCCGGATCCTTGCCGCTGACGCGCTCCCAGGCGAGATTGGACATATCCTCGACATCACCCAGAGGCTCCATCACCGAGACACCATAACGGGCGGCGGCAGTCTGTATGGTTCTGGCAAAGGAGTGCCCCGGCTCGGAGAGTCGTCCCGCCCCGCTTTCATCGACCTGAGCCATCAAAAACAGCGTGGACGGATAGGCGTTCTCGTTATAGGAAAACCCCGCCGCGTCAAAAACCTTGTGGACGGCATCCCGGGAGAAGGTGACGTCCACCACCATCTGCAGCTTGGCGTTGGCCCCCTCCATGATGCGTTTTTCCGACTGGACCACCACCCGCTCCACCAGGTTGTCGATGCCGGATTTATACTCGCGCAGGCGATCAGCGTGACGCTGCCGATCCTCGCTGGTCAACATGCGGATCTGCAATCCCTGCCAGGCCTGCTCCTTGGCCATGGCCATTCCTGTTGTCCGGGGGTCGCGATTCTTCTCGTCCGTCAAGGGCAGGGTGACCTCCACCCCCTTGACCTGATAAACACCCTCCGCCAGCGAAGGCCTCGCCCACACCAGGCACACGACCCAGAGGATCACCATCCATCCGGTCCGTCGGAAAATTCGGATCATATGCAAACCCACCCTGAAACTGATAGCCAAGAATGAGAAAGAGAGTTTCGGAATACCTCGCCGGTATAGTAACCTCCAGGCGGACCATGTCAAAGGCAGAAAGGAACAGAATCGACCATGATCAAATCGCCCCCCGGAGAGAAAAAACCATTGCTGCGTCCCCCCATGACCTATCGTGACGCCGGAGTCGATATCGATGCCGGCAATCGTCTGGTCGACATGATTCGCGGGGCCGTGGAGAGCACCCGCCGTCCCGAAGTGTGTTCCGATCTTGGCGGTTATGGCGCCCTGTTCCGCCCCCAGTGGGGTCAACTCCGCGATCCTCTCCTGGTCTCCACCACCGATGGCGTGGGTACCAAACTCAAGTTGGCATTTCTCATGAATCGTCACGACAGCGTGGGGATCGATCTGGTGGCCATGTCGGTCAACGATCTTGTCGTCCAGGGAGCGGAACCCCTTTTCTTTCTCGACTATTTTGCCACGGGACGCCTGGAACCCGACGTGGCCGCCACCGTGATCGGCGGGATTGCCGTCGGCTGTCGTCAGGCCGGCTGCGCCCTGGTTGGTGGTGAAACCGCCGAGATGCCCGATTTCTATCCACCCGGTGAGTATGACCTGGCCGGCTTTGCCGTCGGCATTGTCGATCGTCCCCGCCTCATCGATGGTCGACGCATCACGCCGGGGGATGTCGTCATCGGACTGGCCTCCTCCGGTCCCCACTCCAACGGTTACTCCCTGATTCGCCGTCTGGTTCTGCCCCCCCATGGTCCTGGTCTGGATGCCCCTTTCGATCATGGAACCCTGGGCGAGGCCCTGCTCACCCCAACCCGAATTTATGTTCGTTCTCTTTTGGAACTTTATTCCCAGGTCGATGTCAAAGGCCTGATTCACATTACGGGGGGTGGCTTTTGGGACAACATTCCCCGCATTCTCCCCAAGACCGTCCAGGTTGAAATATCCCTGAAGAGTTGGCCGCAGCCCGCCATTTTTCAGTTACTCCAGGAGCTGGGTCAGGTGACCCGAGACGAAATGCTGCGTACCTTCAATTGTGGCATCGGCATGATGGCCATGGTGGCTGCCGCCGATGCCGACCAGGCTGTTTCCCGTCTCCGGCAGGCTGGTGAACAGGCCTGGGTGATCGGTCATGTCACCCCGCGTGGCGATGCACCCGATCAGGTGTGCATTCATGACTGAGTCCTCTTTTCGCTACGGTGTCTTGATCTCCGGCAGCGGCTCCAATCTCCAGGCCCTCATCGACCGCAGCGCCGATGGTACCATTCCTGGTCGCATCGCCCTGGTGATCAGCAACGAACCCGACGCCTTTGGCCTGCAACGCGCCGAAAAAGCGGCGATCCCCACCCGGGTGATCGATCATCGGGCGTTTCCGAACCGAACCGCTTTTGAAAAAGCCATGGCTGACGCCCTGGATGCGGCCCAGGTGGATCTGGTCTGTCTGGCCGGATTCATGCGGGTGTTGACCCCCTGGTTTGTGCGCCACTACCAGGGACGACTGCTCAACATTCACCCCGCCCTGCTCCCAGCCTTTCCGGGCCTGCATGTGCAACAAAAAGCCTTGGATACCGGAGTGCGCTTTTCGGGTGCCACGGTGCACTTCGTCGTCGAAGATGTCGACGCCGGTCCCATTGTGGTCCAGGCCGTGGTACCTGTTCATCCGGAAGATGACGCTCCCGCGCTCTCTGCGCGTATTTTGCAACAGGAGCACCGTATTTTCCCCCTGGCCGTGCGCCTCTTTGCTCAAAAACGTCTCAAGGTCCAGGGACGCCGGGTCATCATACTGAACCACGTTTCGGACCCCTCGGTGGCTGTCATCAATCCGGAATCTGATCTTGTCACATGATTTTCGATTCTGGTTGCTTTTCACGACAGGGCAGAGTAGAAAATCACGCAGGTACCTTGTAGAAACGGGATGTAAACATCTGAACAGGTAGATGGAAACTTGAATATGGTCGATATGAATGAAACATTTCTGACGGCAAAGCAATCTGCAGACCTGCTCGGTGTCACCTTGCCCACGATCCATGACTGGGTGGAAAAGGGAACCTTGCGCGCCTGGCGAACCCAGGGTGGGCACCGGCGTATCGCCAAAAGTTCCATTGATGCCATCCTCCGCCAGCGTGAACGTGAACTCCAGGGGCTCAGCAAGGAGAATGCCCTGGCTCTGCTTGTCCTGGAGGATGATCAGATCATGATCGCCCTCTACAAGTCCATGGTCAGTTCGTGGAACTTTCCCGTCTCTCTGGTTACCTGTACCAATGGGTTCGAGGCTCTGCTCTCCATCGGTCAGATCAAACCTGACATCATCATCGCCGACCTGGCCATGCCCAATATGAACGGCTTTGAAATGCTCCGCACTCTCAAGGAGCGTAAAGAGCTTGAGTCCATCTACGTCATCGTCGTGACCGCCCTGAAAGATGAAGAGATTGCCAGAAATGGCGGATTGCCCGATCAGGTCACCCTTTTCAAAAAACCCCCTCCTCTGGAAAAACTGGGCAGTCTGGTCCGTGCCAAAGCCGTCACCCTGAAAGTCACCGGGGTGTAATCCGCAAGGGTGCGGTCAAAAACGCATGAAGTGTGTTGTGGCGTCGAAGGGCACAGCCCATCCTGGGCCGTCCTGGTCTTCCAATGGTCCAAAAAACGTGGTGTCCGGCATGTCATGGCAGCATGACCAGCAGGCAGAAGCAATCGGCAGCAGGATTCTTCTGGCAGACGACTCCCGGGAGAGCCGTCTGTTGGTCAGTGCCATTTTGCAGGGGACGCCTCACACATTGCATCCGGCCCGCAACGGTCAGGAAGCCGTGGATCTTTTCACCACCACCTCTTTCGACCTGGTCATCATGGACGTCATCATGCCGGAAATGGACGGATACGAGGCCACACGCCTGATGCGCGCCATCGAGGCCAGGGACAATCGGCCCCATACGCCCATTGTTGCCATGACCTCCTTCACTGCACAGGATGATCATGGCAGAATTCTGGCGGCGGGATGTGACCTCTGCCTTGCCAAACCCATACAAAAAAATCAACTGCTCAAACTGATCGACCGTTTTTACAAACACGGGACAGGAACCAACTCCAAACATGGGACAGGAACCAGCTCCCAGCCCGGGCATACAGACCCGGAGGAAAAAAATCCACCAGCGGACCCTGTCCCGGAGTCGGCGGACCCCTTTCCGATGCCCCTGCCTTCTTTAAAGGCCATCGATCAGCAAAAGATCGCTCATCTCAGACACAACCTTCGACACCATGTCACACCTCTGTTGCAGGAGTATCTGCTCTCCCTGCCCGCGAGTTTGCAAACCATCGCCCGCTCCCTGACACAACGGGACGCCCGAGCCCTGTTCACGGCCGCCCACAATCTCAAGGGGGCAGCCGCCCTCATCGGGGCGGACAGGCTCGAACATCTTGCCGCCGAACTGGAAACGGCAGCCTGCCAGGACGACAAAGATCTTGCGGAAAAAACAAAATTTCTGCCAGCCCTGCAAGACGAGGTGAAGCGGGTTCTCGATGAGGTCAGGGAGATCCTGAACAGACACACAGACACCCTTCAACCCCCATTTTGACGTGCCAAAAAGTTGCCAACCAGCGAGGACACTCCCATGGTCACCAGTATTCACCTCACCCCGGAACTCGAAGGCTTCGCACACGGTTGCGTGGCGAGTGGACGCTTCAGTGACATCAGCGAGGTGGTGAGGAGTGCATTACAGCTCCTGCAAAAACGCGAAGCCGGACGCGAAGAGTTCACAGCCATGCTGGAGGCCACAGAACAAGAAGCGCAACGCGAAGGAACGCATACCCTGAATGACATTCTGCGCGAGATGGACGAAGTGATCGAGCGAAATGCACAATGAAGTCGGCTATCTTCTCTCCGAAAGCGCGCCTGGACATCATGCAGGCAACTGACTGGATCTCCAAAGACAACCCGGCAACGGCGCAGGTGTTTCGCGGGGCGGTGGAACAAGCAGCCAGGAACCTCGGCGAGTACCCTCTTGCCGGAAGAGAGAGACCCGACTTGGTGAATCGCCCTTTCCGGTTCCTGACTCTTGACAGTTTTCCCTATGTTTTTGTCTACAATCCTGCCTCGGTGCCGCCCCTCATCCTCCGCGTCCTGCACGGCGCCCGTGATCTGCCGACGGTTCTTGGTACACTCGACGGGTAGCCCCCTCACCCCCCCATCAACCGCTCGGCAGCCGTGTGAATGCGCGTCATGGCCTTCTCCAGGTTGGCCATGGAGGTGGCGTAGGAGATGCGAAAATAGGGATCCTTGCCAAACGAGGCCCCGGCCACCACCGCCACGTCAAACCCTTCCAGGAGATACTCCGACAAGACATTGCTGTCGGTGATGATCTTTCCCTTGTCGGTGCGCCGACCCACGAGTCCGGAGAAACAGGGATAGGCATAGAAGGAACCTTCCGGCGTCCGGCAGTGCATGCCGGGTATGGCATTGAATCTCTGCACGACAAAATCACGCCGCTGCCGGAAGGCATCGACCATGGGACGCAAACAGTTCTGGTCCCCCTCGATGGCCACCAGGGCCGCCTTCTGGGAGATGGAGGTCGCATTGGAGGTGCTTTGCGACTGAATGGTCTCCATGGCCTGGATCACCTCTGCGGGCCCGGCAGCGTAACCAATGCGCCAGCCGGTCATGGAGTAGGTCTTCGAGACCCCGTTCATGGTGATGGTACGATCCTGCAGCCCCGGCACCACCTGCGCGATGGTGGAAAAGACAAAGTCGCCAAAAACAATCTTTTCGTAGATGTCATCGGAGACGACCCAGACGTGCGGATGACGCAGGAGAACCTCGCCCAGGGCGGCCAGTTCATCCCGGGTGTAGGCCGCGCCGGTGGGGTTGGATGGGGAGTTGATCACCACCAGCCGGGTACGCGGGGTGATGGCCGCTTCCAGGTCGGCGGGGCGCATTTTGAAGCCATTGGCCTCGGTGGTATCGACTATCACCGGCTCCCCATCGGCCAACAGGACCATGTCCGGATAGGAGACCCAGTACGGCGCCGGAATGATCACCTGATCACCCGGATTCAGCATCGCCTGGGCCAGATTGTAGAAAGCCTGCTTGCCCCCCACGGTGACCACGATCTGATTGGGGCGAAACTCCAGGCCATTGTCCCGCTTGAATTTGCCGATGATGGCCTTGCGCAGCTCCGGGATACCCGCCACCGGAGTGTATTTCGTAAACCCTTTGCGGATGGCCTCGATGGCCGCCTCCTTGATGTGGTCCGGAGTATCGAAATCAGGCTCTCCCGAACCGAGACCAACCACATCCCGCCCCTGATCTTTCAGCTCTTTGGCCTTGGCTGTCACCGCCAGGGTGGGAGAAGGCTTCACCTTTTGCACACGCGAAGACAATACGGACATGAGGGGCACTCCGTTTGATAAGGTTGTCTGCAAATGTAGGGTTTGAACCCGGAGGCCGGTTGGCACCGGAATGCACGGGAGAGATTGCCAAGGCCGGGATCCGGAATGATCAAAAAAGAGTCATCCGCCACCCCATCTCCATGAAAAAATATAAAACGATTGACCACCTCTTTGCAAGTGATCCAGAATGGGGAGTTGAACTCGGTCTCAGGCAGTACAGGGGGCAAGGACGGACATTGACAGCTACCGGAGGGAGGCATGCGTCTGGTTCAAATAGGTAATTCCAAAGGGGTTCGTATTCCAAAACTCATGATTCAGAAGGCTGGTCTGGAAGGTTGTGAGCTTGAATTGAGATTTGTTGATGGTGGCATCCTTCTTTCCCCGGTCCGCTCTCCGCCCCGTCAAGGATGGGAGAGCGCGGCAATCAACCAGCGCAACATGGGAGGCGACGAAGCACCCCTCCTGACAGGGACCAACGACTTTGACACCAAGGAATGGACCTGGTGAAACGATTTGATGTTTACCTGGTTCAGCTGGATCCAACGCAGGGTTGCGAGATGCAGAAAACCAGGCCTTGCGTCATCGTGTCGCCCAACGAAATGAACCAGTTGCAAACAGTAATCGTTGCACCCATGACATCAACAATTAAATTTGCGCCTTGGAGAGTTCAAATTAAATTCCGTGAAAGAGCTGGCAACGTGGCTTTGGATCAAATTCGGGCTATTGACCGATCCAGGCTGCTCCAACACCTTGGACGCCTGAACAAAACTGCATCCGCTTCCATTCTGGACATCCTTCAGGAAATGTTCTCCCCATAATAACAGTCCGGCGATGCAGGAAATCATGCACACCCTCTTCAAGCTGGTTGGCGATTTTTCACCCAAAGGCGACCAGCCCCGTGCCATTCAGGAGCTTGTCGCCGGGATACGGGCCGACCGCCGCGACCAGACCCTGCTCGGTGTGACCGGATCGGGCAAGACCTTCACCGTGGCCCACGTCATCGCACAGCTGCAACGACCGACATTGATCCTGGCCCACAATAAAACCCTGGCTGGCCAGCTCTACGGCGAAATGAAGGGGTTTTTTCCCCATAACGCCGTCGAATATTTCGTCTCCTACTACGACTATTACCAACCCGAAGCCTACGTTCCCAAGACCGATACCTTCATCGAGAAGGATTCGGCCATCAACGAGCAGATCGACCGCCTGCGCCATGCGGCGACGCGTGCCCTGCTCACACGCCGGGATGTCATCATCGTCGCCTCGGTCTCCTGCATCTATGGTCTGGGATCCCCGGAAGATTATCTGCAAATGGCCATCACCCTGGGCGTCGGCCAAACCTGGGATCAGCGCCACCTGATCCGCAAGCTCGTCGAGATTCAATATCAGCGCAACGATCTCGATTTTCAGCGCGGCACCTTCCGGGTGCGCGGCGATACCCTCGAGGTGTTCCCGGCCCACGAAGAGAGTGTCGCCGTGCGCATCGACCTGTTCGGGGATGAGATCGACCGCATGCGCGAGGTGGACTCGCTCACCGGCCATCTGCTGCGCGATGTGCCCACCCTGACCCTCTTTCCGGCCAGCCACTATGTCACCGGACGCCAGACCATCCTGCGCGCCATGGAAGAGATCAAAACCGAGCTGACGCAACGCCTGACCTGGTTTCGCCAGGAAAATCGCCTCCTTGAAGCCCAACGACTGGAGAGCCGCACCCAGTACGATCTGGAGATGCTCCAGGAGGTGGGGTATTGCAACGGCATCGAAAATTACAGCCGGTTTTTGAGCGGTCGGCGCCCTGGTGAACCCCCACCCACCCTGATGGAGTATCTGCCCCGGGATGGCCTGCTCATCGTCGATGAGAGCCATGTCACCGTGCCACAAGTGCGCGGCATGTACCGGGGGGACCGCTCGCGCAAGGAGACCCTGGTGGCGTATGGCTTTCGCCTGCCGTCGGCCCTGGACAACCGTCCCCTCACCTTTGAGGAGTGGGATGGCATGCGTCCCCAGACCCTGTATCTGTCAGCCACCCCCGCCGCCTTTGAACTGGAACGCTGCGGCAACCAGGTGGTCGAACAGATCATCCGCCCCACAGGTCTGGTCGATCCCCCCTGTCTGGTGCGCCCGGTGGAAAACCAGGTGGACGATCTGCTCCATGAAATTCGTGTCACCTTGAAGCAGGGGTATCGCACCCTGGTGACCACCCTGACCAAACGCATGGCCGAAGATCTCACCGATTATCTCAAGGAGATGGGCATCGAGGTGCGCTATCTGCACTCCGACGTCGAAACCCTGGAACGGCTGGAACTCATCCGTCAACTGCGTCTGGGCACATTTCAGGTTCTCGTGGGCATCAACCTGCTGCGCGAGGGATTGGACATTCCCGAAGTGGGACTGGTCGCCATCCTGGATGCCGACAAGGAGGGCTTTCTGCGCTCGGAAACCTCGCTGATCCAGACCATCGGTCGGGCGGCCCGCAACGTCGATGGCCGGGTGATCCTCTATGCCGACCGGATGACGGGTTCCCTGCAACGCGCCCTGGCCGAAACCAGCCGTCGCCGCACCATCCAGGAGGCCTTCAACCGGGAGCATGGCATCACCCCCGTCTCGGTGCGCCGGGAGGTGGCCGAGGTACCCGGCGGCGCTTTCGGTTCTGACACGGCGGCGGCGAGGCACCCCTCAGCCGCAGCCAATGAACCACGACCCTCCCTCTCCCCCGCCGACACCGCCAAAGAGATCAAGCGCCTGGAAAAACGTATGCGCGAAGCCGCCGCCAGCATGGAATTTGAACAGGCCGCCATTTATCGGGACCGAATTCTCGCCCTGCAACGCGAAGAGTTGCTTCTGCCATCTTGACAGGATGGAGGGTGCTATTTATTGTCACCCATGCTCCCGGAGTCACCTGGGAGAGGGATCGTTCTTCCCCAAAGGGAGTCTCGTGCATGCGTGCAAGAATCTTGGCAGCGTTGATTTTCGGAACCTTGGCGACGGGGTCGGCCTGGGCGGGCGCCCCGGCTGCGCAAAAAGCCCCCAACAACAAAGAGTCCGAAATGGACATCCGCATGTCCTGCGAAAAATTTGCGGAAGATGATCACATCCCGGCCAACGAGATGAGTGCCTACATGACCAAATGCATGCAGGATCTCATGTCCGATCCGTCCGAGCAGGCCGACGTGCCGCCCATGTATGAAGATCTGGCCGCCAGCAAACCATCCGGGGTCATCACCGGAGACAAGCTCCCTGCGCTGACCAAACCGGCAGGGGGCGGCGCCCTGACCGTCGAAAAGATACCTGTGCCCACCAAGTCGACAACGGCGGGCGGGCTCACCACCGAAAAAATACCCATACCACTCAAGCCGGCAGCGGTTGCTCTCCCCGCTGCGGCGGCGGCTGGCACCCCCTCCGGCGAAAAAGCCCAGGTATCCACCAAATCGGCAACAGGGCCAGGAAAGAGCGCCGCCAGGTCACCCGGATCCACCACCACGGTCCCGGAGGAGAGCAGCGCCAATACCCCGACAACCCCAAAACTCCGCTGAACCTGACTGCAAACAGCACGGATGCACTTTGCGAGCAACGGCCATGTCGAAAAAATACAGGATGTTGTTGTTGGGAGTCGTGGTCTTTACAGGTTTGCTGCCATGGCTTGCCGCTGCCAGTCAGGATCTTCCGACTGACGAAGAGCTGCTCAAGGCCTGCCAGGAGCTGGCCATGGAAAACGCCATCCCGGCAGCTGAAAAACCAGGTTATTTGACGCAATGCGTTCAGGATTTGCAGAACTCTCTGCAGATGGAAGAGGCTGATGGTATCGACGAACCGATCGGCATGCCTCCCTACTTTACGCCAGGTTCTTCACCATCGACCACGCGGTGACGTCCGTGCGCCCGTGTCTCGCTGCCCCCCGCCCGAAGGGGACGCGGTCGGTCCGGGTGCGCCTCCCGCGCTCCCCCCTTTGGCGACGCAGTTTTTTTGGGGTCCGCCGTTCCATGCCGATATGGCGCGATCTCTTCCTGAGCCTGCTGCTGGTACTCTTTCTCCCGGCATCGGGAGAGGGAAAAGGCGGGGTTCCCTTGACCATCGGCTATCTGGAACATGTTCTTCTGGAACCGGATCACGTCAAGATCAAGGCCAAAATCGATACGGGAGCCAAGACATCCTCTCTGGGCATCGAGGATTTGCAAGAGTACGAACAGGATGGCAACTCCTGGGTGCGGTTCAGTTTCAGTACGCCAAAAGGAAAAAAGATCGTCATGGAGCGCCGCGTCCTCCGGATCGTGCGTATCCGCCGTGTGGGCAGCGCCAAAGAGATCCGCCCTGTGGTCGAGTTGGACATTTGCCTCGACAACCTCGTCCTGCGCACCGAAGTCAACCTGACCATCCGCAAGGGAATGAACTATCCCATGTTGCTGGGTCGGCGTTTTCTGAGTCAGAACATTCTGATCGATCCGGGAAAGAAATATTTGACCAAACCCGCCTGCCGTCCGGTCATGGCGCCATGAGAAACCGTCACATCCTGATCCTGGTCAGCCTGTTGGCCGCTGTGGGGGTTGGCCTGTTCGTTTTCAAGGCCTGGCATCTGCACCTGCCCCTCTCTCCGGGCGTGACGACCGACCAATGGCAGGTGGAGGTCCACATCGCCTTCGAAGGCAACGCGGGACCGGCCAAGGCTTATGTGTTCATCCCCTCCATCCGCAACCGTTTCGCCACCCTGGATCACCATTTCATCTCCCGTGGCTATGGTCTGACCACCCAGGCGGAAGGGAACAATCAACAGGTCATTTTTGCCACCCGCAAAGCCTCCGGATCACAAAATTTATACTATCGTTTTGGCGTCCATGATACTGGCAGATCGACGCCCCTGGTCAAGGCTCGCTCCCCGGAAATCACCCCCATGATCTGGAAAGGAGCGGAACTCTCGGCGGCGCAGGCCATCCTTCAGGCCGCGACAGCCAACTCCGCCGACACCTCCACACTGGTCGGCGCACTGGTCAAAAGCCTGAACGCCGACCCGCCGGATGATCTGGTGCGTCTGCTTCTGGGAGCCAACCCGACAGAGTCCCATCGCCTGGAAACAGCCGTCGGCATCCTGGCCATGGGCAAAATTCCGGCCCGCACGGTACACGGCATCGAACTGGTCCTGGGACGCCGGGACACCCCCCTGGTACATTGGTTGGAATATGCCGATAATGGCCATTGGATCTCCCATCCCCAGCAGGGGCCAGGTGTTCGCGAGCGCTGGTTGCCGTGGTGGCGTGGACCAACACCCCTGGTTCGCGTCGGTGGCGGCAGCAAGCCAAAAATGACCCTGACCGTTGCCTGGACCCCGCAAATGGCGCTGACCAGCGCCGTGGATCTGGCCAAGACGGAAACACCGTCCATCCTGAAATTCTCCCTCTTCTCGCTGCCCATGGACATGCAACAGGTCTTCAAGATTTTGATGACCGTTCCCTTGGGAGTCTTTATTCTGGTCGTGGTGCGTAATGTCGTGGGGTTGACCACTTTTGGCACCTTCATGCCGGTTTTGATCGCCATGGCTTTTCGGGAAACCCAGCTGCTCTGGGGAGTTTTTCTGTTTGTCTTTATCGTGGCTGGGGGTTTGACCGTGCGTCTCTACTTCGAACATCTCAAGCTCCTGGTCGTCCCCCGTCTGGCAGCGATTCTGATCGTCGTCATCCTGCTGATGGCCGGCCTGAGCATTTTGAGTCACGCCATGGGCATGGAGCGAGGGTTGTCGGTGGCTCTTTTCCCGATGGTTATCCTGACCATGACCGTGGAGCGTCTCTCGGTCATCTGGGATGAACGCGGACCTCCCGCCGCCTTGCAACAGGCCATCGGCAGCCTGATGGTCGCCGCCTTGTGCCATCTGGCCATGAGCAACCCCTACTCGGAGCACCTCATGTTCGTCTTTCCTGAACTCCTGCTCGTGGTACTGGCCCTGACCCTCCTCCTGGGCCGCTATACCGGCTACCGGCTGCTGGAACTCAAACGATTCAAGGCCTTGAGCAAGAGTTCCTGAGACAGAACATGAGGTGGTGGCACACAATTCAACAGTTGCGCAACAAGGGGGTGTTGGGTCTCAATGCCCGCAATGCCCTCTACCTGCTTCCCCACAACCAGCGGGAACTCTATCCCCTGGTGGATGATAAATTGCGCACCAAACAGTTGGCCCAGGCAGCCGGTATTGCCGTACCGCCCCTGTATGCCGTGATCTCGACCCCGCGCGAGGCCAAAAAAATTCACGACACCCTGGCTGCGTGGTCCGATTTTGTCATCAAACCAGCCCATGGCAGCGGCGGCGATGGCATCCTGGTGGTCACCGGACGAACCAGGAAGGGGTATCGTCTCTCCAATGGCGCCACATTGCTCCCCGAGGATATGGAGTTTCATATTCAAAGTGCCCTCAGCGGCATTTTCAGTCTTGGCGGTCAGCCCGATCGGGTTCTTGTGGAGTACCGGGTGCAATTGGACCCCCTGTTCGAGGGCATCACTTTCTATGGGGTGCCCGATATGCGCATCATCGTCTATCGAGGCGTTCCGGTCATGGCGATGGTGCGCCTGCCAACGCGCCAATCCCTGGGACGCGCCAATCTGCATCAAGGGGCCGTGGGTGTCGGCGTCGATCTGGCCAGCGGACGCATGCTGCAAGGTGTTTTGCACCATCAGGTCATCGATGAGCATCCCGACACCGGCAACCCGCTCGGCTCCCTGATCGTTCCCCACTGGGAGCGACTCCTGGAACTGGGCGCCAGATCCCTGGAACTGACCGGCCTGGGCTACCAGGGAATCGATATCGTCCTCGACCGCAATCTGGGCCCCTTGATTCTCGAACTCAACGCCCGCCCCGGTCTGACCATCCAGATCGCCAATCAGGCCGGCCTCGATCCCCGTCTGCAAGAGGTGGATCGCCATCGAGAAAACCTCGCCGCTGCCACCCCTCAGGAACGCGCCCGTTTTGCCCGGGAACGGTTTGGGGTGACCCAAAGCATCTGACCTTTTATCAGCCTGTCAGACACGAGGCCAGCTTCTTGATTGCGTCGCTCTCCTGTGTCAGACGTCGCCGCGGTTTGGCACTCATTTCAATGTGAACAAATCCCTGGCAACCCATGGTACGCAGGGCCTTGCCGGTGACATTGGTGGTTGCACCCAATTTGTGGATATCCCAGGGGTAGAGTCGAACCTCTCCCAGATCGGCGCTGCGCAAACACTCTGCTATCCGTTGAGCATGCCGAGAGGGAACCTTGGTTCCGGAACTGACAATCATGTCAGCCACCACCCCCTCTTTCTGGTAAATTTTTTTTTTGGTTGAAGCCATGGATTTGTACGATGAGCGCGTCTTGATTGGCCCGGGCGATGGCCAACCCATGAGCTGTGAAAGAACTGTTGTCAATATGGGCCAGATCACTGGAAACCCCGGCTGGAGCGATCGCGTCCCGGCGATGGCGGGTGTTCCACGCTGCCCCGCGAAACATTCCTGTCTTGAACAAACGCAGGGCGATTTCGCCAGTCAGCCGGTCGAAAAAGCGGTGCGGCGCCTGCAAAAAAATGGCCTAAGAAACACCCGAACGAAACGCATAAAATCCTCGCCCACGGTTGACCTGCTCCCGGAGAACAACCACTCCTGGCCCTGGTTTCTCGACAAGAAAACCAGCGTCAAAGGCCACTGCCTCATCAGGAGAGTCAGTCAGGGTGCTGGTGAAAAGCTTGCCAAGCAGTGCATATTCGGTCCCTGTCAGGGGAACAGAGCCACCACCAATGAGCTGACTGCTCCCATAAATCACCCAGAGCCACCCCGGCCTGAGATGGCAGAGCAGCTCCCAGCAGGGCCATGACCAATGCGATTGCGGGGATGAGAATGTTTTTCAAAGAGAATTATAAGAGAGATAAGAGCCACAAACGGCATTTGCTAAGGTCAACCTGATTTCTCTCTGGTCAAGAAACCCGGCCGTTCCCAGCATGATTTTTATCATTTCGCATCCATTCTTAGGAACAGTCTCATCTTTAATGGCCATAACTTCAAATACCTGACCAGATGTAAATTGTGAACCGCCAGGCCCAAGGCTGCTATGCACCCTGAATTTCATAACTCCAATCTCCGGGTGTACATCGACACTGGCTTCGACAGCACAATTTCCCGCTGCCTTCAAAGGTTTCGGATGATGATCTGTGGTAACAACAATATCGAGATAATCCCATAGATCAGGATGAACCCTAGTATAGGCACAGGATGTATCGATACCTGCATCCATACCCAAATCGTAAAACACTGACTTTTCTCTATTTTCTTTAGATCGCAAACCTACGTTGCAAATAAGAAAATTTCTTTCGAATAAAATATGCTCATTTCTCTCTTGCTGCGTAACACCAAAAGTATCCGACAAGATCATTCTTAGATAGGTATGTTTATTTCTAAAATGGCTCATTTCCCGTTAACCCCGGAGCATTATCCAACAAATTTCACCAGCTTGGGAACCTCGTAGTCTCTCGCCCTTTCCATCACCCCAGAGAGGGAATCAGCAGTCAAACATACCTCTCCCCCTACGACAAGAACCCATTTGTTAGAATGTTTTTCTTTAAGAATATCCAGATTTTTCTCCCAAAAACTTATATTTGCATCGTGCATCCTGCCAACATCCCAATCAGAAAAAGGAAGTCTTTTATGGTAAAGATTCAGCTCATAATGAAGAATCTTTTTAATCCATAGATCTGGACGTGTCTCAGCGAGGTCAAGATCGGCTTTTTCCAATAAATACTTATGCTGCTCGCTGACATATTTTTTAGGAAATTTGTTTTTGAAACTATATTCTTTAATTGAAGAAACTCGATGAGCCGAAAGATCGTTAACGCAAAACTCAAACCGATGCCAAAAGACGCTTGCAAGATCACTATCCTCAAACCTGAAGTATGTTCTTGACTCCTCTCCCAATTTATGAACTACCTCTACAATGACCACAGCATCATCCACCAACAGGTAGTGCAAAATGGGTGGCCTTCCAAAACGAACATTAAGACTAAAATGTTTTTTATCAGAAATAAAAGTCTCCAGAAACTCGTGAGTAGGCTTGGCCTGTTTTATATTCTCTTTTGTCTTAATGAAAGTCCCACTTAATAGGCTGAACTGGACGTTGGCATCTGCCTTATCCCTGAATAGGGATATCAATTCTCTATTTCCAAAAAGAACAGGATTAAGAGTGTCCGAAACAATGATCACCCTTTCTTTAGCGCCAGCAATCTCCTCAGAAAAACTCCTTCGGAGACTCTCTTCGTCATCGATTCTTTTTCCCTCATTTCCCACGGAAAGACTATCAACCTTTCCTGCCAAGCAGCTGCTATCAAACATCGCGACAACCCCAGAACTTTGATATGTTAAATTACACCTCCGGAACGAGGTCGCCCCGTATAACAAACCACCATATCTCCTGTCAAGAGACAAAGATGTTTCCAACCAGAGTAAAGCAACGCGACCCCTCCCCGGTATCAAACAACAGGGAGGGGTGTCAGGTCCAACATCCTGGCCCAGGCTTGTTTGCAGATGTCAAAAATTTTCAAACTCATGCTCATCGGCATGCGGAGTGTTGTTGCCTTTTTTGGGAGCAGGCAACAATTTTTGCGTTTTGCCAGAAGCAGATGCGGTTTTGCCCTGGGCATTATGTTTCTGGGCAGAGCGTTTTTTGCCGGATACCGCCGGGTTGGATGCCGACGACGACTCGCCGGTGCGGAAAAAGCTGATGGCCTGGCTCAGGTGTTGGGATTGACTGTGCATCTCCTCCGCCGTGGCGGCCATCTCCTCCGATGCAGCGGCGTTTTGCTGAATCACCTGATCCAGTTGCCCGATGGCCGCATTGATTTGCCCGGCACCCTGGCTCTGTTCCTGGGATGCCGCAGCGATCTCCTGCACCAGCTGTGCCGTCCTCTGGATATCAGAGACCAGCTTGCCGATGATGGCTCCAGCGCGTTCGGCCACCTCGACACTGGAGGCGGAGAGGTGACCAATCTCCCCGGCAGCGGTTTGACTGCGTTCGGCCAGTTTGCGCACCTCGGCTGCAACAACAGCAAACCCTTTGCCATGTTCGCCGGCACGAGCCGCTTCGATGGCGGCATTGAGGGCCAGAAGATTGGTCTGCCGCGCTATCTCTTCGATGATGGAAATCTTGCCGGCAATCTCCTTCATGGCGGTTACCGCCTCGGAGACGGCCTCACCACCTGCGGCGGCATCTCTGGCAGCCGTGCTGGAGATTTTTTCCGTCGTTTCAGCATTATCCGTATTCTGGGCAATGTTGCCACTCATCTGCTCCATGGCCGCCGAGGTCTCTTCGATGCTCGCGGCCTGCTCCGTCGCACCCTGAGAGAGAGTCTGGGCGGAATCGGAAAGCTCCGCCGCCCCGGAGGTGACATTGCCGACGGCAGACGTGATGGTTTCAACAACATCGCGCAGTTTGGTGGCCATGGAATCGATGGCGCGGGACATGTCTCCGAGTTCGTCCCGACTGCTGGCGACGCAGCGAATGGAAATATCCCCTTCGGACATGCGCTGCAGGTTGCCAATGCAGCCGGTCACCGATTTGACCAGATAACTGGCCATGAAATAGGCCACGAACACACCCATGACCAGAGCCAGAAGGCTGCCAGACAACACCATCTTTTCGGAATCGGCAATCTCGCTTTCCATCCTCTTTTTCTGGCCTTCAAAAACCTCGTCCACCACCTTGTTCAACTCAAGGCGGGCAGAGATCATCTCTTTTTCGGCCTTTTCTTCGGCATGCAACAAGGCAAGGAGTTCCTCAAATGACTGTTTATATTCAAGGAAGGCATTCACGACCTGATTGCCCTCCCCGATATCCTTGGGATCTCTGAAGGTGGACGTCAACTCCCTGGCAGCGGTTACGGCCTTGGCAAGATCATCCTGGACACGAGCCGTCTGTCTGGCGTCGTTTCCGTTGGTGATGATGACCTCTTTCTCCGCAATGCGCGCATCCAGGAACAGCCTGGTGATGTCAATCACCGTGGCAACCTTTCTGGTACGCTCGACCAGCTTCTTCTCAACATCCTCCTGGCTTTGACCCTCCTTGGCCTTACCCAGGCCACGAATCTTGGTCAACTGGTTCTCTTCCAGAACGCTGATGGCAGAGAGCACTTTCTGGCCGATCTCCCGGAAAAGGGCCACCTTCTCTTTGGCCTTCTTGTCGCCCACAACCACTGCGGCAAAGGCCTGACCATAGCGATCCGACAACTGGGCCACCTGTGTCATACGCTCCCTGTCGGTCGGATCCTTGAAGGCTTTTTCCCGGGCGTCCACAGCCTCTTTCTTGATGGTTTCCACCACCTTGTTGGCGGCTTCGAGCTGTTTCTCGTCACGGTCGGCGATAAAGTTGCGCTCGGCACGCAAGGCCAAGGTAACCTGGTTCTCCAACTCGGTCATGCGGGAGGCATTGTCCACCCGCTTCACCACGCCGGAGAGTCCATTCCACCCTGCTACGGCCACCAGAATGGTCAACATAAGGACCGCAGCAAAGCCCAGACCGAGTTTGACTGAAAGTTTCAAATTCTTCATCTCATTCCCCCCCCCATTATGCAACCCCGGGATAGGCAAAGACCCTTCTCTCAGAAAGCCTTTGGCAACCCAGCCTGTTTCAATACCCCATTAGCCGTATGTCTCGACAAGATCCTGTAATCCACGACAAAATGACAACGCGTCAGGTGGCTGAACCATATCTCGATCCCCCTTTCCGTGGCGGCAAAATTCGCAACCGGCCTGACGCAACAACTCCTTGAGTACTCTGGAAAAATCTGCCATGCTTACTCTTGGGTTTACTAGGTATGCGCAAGAGAGATCAGCCGTTCGGAAAGAATTCTCAGTGGTAAACCCGCTTTTTGGTCCAAGGAAGTCCCGTTCAATTCCAGGAGTTCTGGAATCATGACTTCCAGTTTCAGGACGAGCTGTTCAAGCGTTTTGGCTTCGGTAGCCAGGCCCGGGACATCCACACTCTCGGCAACCCATACGAGGGCCTCCGCATCCCAGACAGCCCTCACCTGAACGGCATCATTCATGATCATCTCCCCGTTTATGGCGTCCCGTTTTTGTTATATCCATACCCAAACCCGGAGACTCGCAGCGTATCTCAAATTCCAAGTCGTGTCCACTTGGGGATATCTCCCTTTCTCTATCCCCCCTCTTTCTTCAGTTTGTTCCTTTCGCCGTGAAAGTCGCGCGGCGCTCTCATGACCGGAGGGTGGAGGGAGGCTTCCCCCATTCATGAAAGTTGGATTGTTTTGACCATGAAGAGCCTCGGACTTTGTGTCGGTGCTGCGACACTGTCGGCAGTCATCCTGGAGCGTCGTCCGGATGGCGATGGCAACCCGACATGGCAGGTGATCGCCACTGCGGTGCGTCCCCACCAGGGCAACCCAGAAGCCCATGTGCGGCAACTCCTTGCCACCTGGAAAGAGGAGTCTTTTGTCGGCGTGGTCGTCACGGGGGGAAGTTTCTCCCAGCGGGTCAACCTGACACGCATCCCTGAACCCTGGGCCGTGGAACAGGCACTGGCCTTCCCCGAGATGCAGGGAGAGAGGTACCAGGCCGTGGTGGCACTGGGCGGCGAGGGCTTTTTGGCCTATCCGCTCGACCGGAATGGCCAGATAGCCGGCGTGGTGACCGGCAACAAGTGCGCCTCGGGAACAGGGGAGTTTTTCCTGCAACAGATCCGCCGCCTGGGTCTCTCCCTGGAGGCGGCGGTCTCCCTTCCCTGGATCGAGGATCCCTATCCGGTCTCCGGACGCTGTTCCGTCTTTTGCAAATCCGACTGCACCCATGCCGCCAACAAGGGGGTGGAGCGGGAAAAGATCGTCGCCGGACTCTGTCGGATGATGGCGAGCAAGGTCACGGAACTGCTCGTCAAGGCGCGGATAAAGGGTCCGGTGTTGCTCACAGGCGGTGTCACCCGCAACCGGCTGCTGCTGGAGTATGTGCAACGGGACCATCCACATCTGGTCGTTGCCCCCTGGGCGACCTGCTTTGAAGCCCTCGGCGCCGCCCTGTGGGGGACGAGCCATCCCACCTTGCCGCTGCCTGTCTGGGAAGAGATCATCACGCGGCGCGCCCGTGATAACAGCTCTCTCCTCCCGTTGGCCAGACATGCGGCATGGGTCGAGTTCAAGGAGCTGCAACCCCAGCCGCCACGTCCGGGCGATGTCTGCATCCTGGGTCTGGATGTCGGCTCGACGACCACCAAGGCAGTTTTGTTGCGTCGGGAGGATCACGCCTTTCTGACCTCGATCTATCTGCGCACCAATGGCGATCCCATCGGCGCGGCACGGGCCTGTTATCAGGCCATCCAGACACAACTGGTCGCGGCGCTGCCTGCCGGAGAAGAGGTGCGCATCGTCGGCCTGGGGATGACGGGATCGGGCCGCCAACTCGCCGGGCTGCATGCCGACACGCAGGGCATCATCAACGAAATTGTCGCCCACGCCACGGCAGCGGCCTTTTTTGATCCGCAGGTGGAGACCCTGTTTGAAATTGGCGGCCAGGATGCCAAATACACCCGCCTGGCGCACGGTCTCCCCATCGACTACGCCATGAACGAGGCCTGCGCAGCGGGAACCGGCTCCTTCCTGGAAGAGTCCGCCTGGGAGACCCTCGGCGTCCCCTTGACGGAAATCGCCGCCGTGGCCATGCGCGGCGAACGCATTCCGGAGTTCAGCGATCAGTGTGCCGCCTTCATCGCCGCCGACATCAACAATGCCATCCATGCGGGGTGCAGTCGGGAGGAGATCGTCGCCGGTCTGGTCTATGCCATCGGCGTCAACTATCTCAATCGGGTCAAGGGCCAACGTCCTGTCGGGAAACGGGTCTTCATGCAGGGCGGGGTTTGCTACAACCCCGCCGTGCCGCTGGCCATGGCCGGACTGCTCGGCATTCCCATCGTCGTGCCGCCGGAGCCTGGTTTGATGGGCGCCCTGGGTGTGGCTTTGCAGATTGACCAACGCCTCTCTTCCGGAGCGGTATCGCCGGGTGATTTTGACCTCACGACGCTCGCGGCCAAGGAGGTCACCCTGACCCGGAGTTTTTATTGCCCCGGCACCCGCGAGGCGTGTGACCGGCACTGCGCCATTGCCGTGTTTGCGGTGGATGGTCACCGGGTGCCTTTCGGTGGGGCGTGCAACAAGTATGTCAACGCCCGACAGGGTGAGCGCATCGACCGCCACGCCTGCGATCGCATCACCTGGCGCCACGACTCCCGGGTTGCCGTCAGCGGCAAGGTCGCCGGCATCTCCCGCGGCCGGGTGGGCTTGAACCGGAGCTTCATGCTCCATCAATTCCAGCCCCTGTACAGCCAGTTTTTTGCCGCCCTGGGGTGGCAACCCATCCTGCCGGAAACCTGCTCGACGTCGGGTATCGAGCGGCGCAACGCCGCGTTGTGTCATCCGGCGGAGCTGGCGCATGGCTATTTCCACACCCTGCTCGCGCTGGACGACCCGCCGGAGTATCTTTTTCTGCCCCACTTCCGGGCGGTTCCTGCCCAGACGGGGCACACCTTTTCCCAGGTGTGCCCCATCGTGCAGGCCGAGCCGTTTTATCTTCAGGCGGCCTTTCGCCCAGAGCTGGAGGCGTTGCAGCGCCGGGGTGTGCGGTTGCTGTCGCCTCTGCTCGATCTGACGAACGGTCTGGAGGAGGCCGCTCCCCCCCTGATCGCCATGGCCGGGGAGATGGGCATCCCCCCTCCCCTTGCCACAGCGGCATTGCAGAAGGCCCTGCACCAGCAACGCACCTGGGAAGAGAATCTCCGGAGAGAAGGGGAGCGCCTCCTGGCGGAACTGGCCCGGGAACCGGACCAGATTGGCGTCATCCTCTTCTCGCGCCCCTATGGCGGCCTGACTGCGGAGGCCAATCTGGGGATCCCCGGCAAACTGGCCAGTCGGGGGATACGAACGCTCTCCTTCGACATGCTGCCCGCCACCACCGATGCCGCCAGGGAGAACATGTACTGGGGTCTGGGACAACGCCTGCTGAAAACCGCCCGCTTCACGGCGCGTCATCCGCAACTGTTCGGGGTGTTCGTCACCTATTTTGGCTGCGGTCCGGACTCCTTTCTGTTGGGCTACTTTCGCGACATCATGGAGCAGGAGCGCAAACCCACCCTGTTTTTGGAACTGGATGGTCACACGGCCGACGCCGGTCTGGAGACACGCATCGAGGCCTTCCTGGATGTCGTGGACGGGCACCGAAAGAGTTCCGCCAAGGCTCTCATCCCAGGGCCGGACCAGGAGTCCGGATCGCTTCGCCCTCCCTCCCTGGCGCGTCTGCATTTTCAGCGTGGCCAGGCCTGGATCACCACCTCCGCCGGAGAAAAAATTCCGGCCAGCGACCGCCGGGTCACGGTGCTGGTACCCTGGGTGGGACTGTTTTTCACCGAGGCCCTGACAACGGCCCTGCGTCTGTCCGGTTTCCATGCCGTCGCCCATCCGGCGACGGACTCCGCCGTTTTGCAGCAGGGCCGCGCCCACGTCTCGGGCAAGGAGTGTCTCCCCCTGATCCTGACCACCGGCATGCTGATGCAGCATCTGGCCACCCGCACCGATCCCGACGAGATTCTGGTTTACTTCATGCCCACGGCCTCCGGACCCTGCCGGTTTGGGCAATATGCCGTCTTCATGGAGGATTTGATCAAGCGTCTGGCCATACCCAATGTCGCCCTGCTGTCGCTGACCTCGGAAAACTCCTACGGCGGACTGGGAACACGCTTTTCCCGCCTCACCTGGTGGGGCATCATTCTTGCCGACACCATGGAGGAGATACGCGCCATGCTGCTGGCCAACGCCCGGGATCCACAAGCGGCCATGGAGCTGCTGCACCAGCAATGGAGTGCCATCCTGACTGCTCTGGCCACGGGTACCCTGGCCGCCCTGGAGAGGCAGTTGGCAACCTCGGCGACAACCCTGGCCGCCATTCCCCTGCGCCGTCCTGCCCGAGAGGTTCCCCTGATCGCCCTCTCCGGAGAGATCTATGTGCGGCGCGACCCCTTTGCGCGGGGACACCTCGTGGAGCGCTTGGCCGAGCGCGGCTTCGCCACCTTGTGTACCGGCATCGCCGAGTGGGTCCACTACTCCGACGCCCTGGTCGAGAGGGGACAAGTGGACTACACCATGTCCGCCTGGGAAAAAGTTGTCTTTTACCTGCAAAAGAAGGTCATGGCGCGGGACGAACAGCGTCTGCGCCGCCTGCTGGAACGATCGGGGCTGCTCCTCCTTGCCCCGGCACCTGTGGCGGAGATCGTGCGGATCGGGGAGAAGTTCATCGCCTCCGCCCTGGCCGGGGAGGCTATCCTCACCGTAGGCAACGGACTCCTGGAGATCGCCTCGCGGGTGTGCGGTGTCATTGCCATCGCCCCTTTTGGCTGTCTGCCCAACCGGATCGCCGAGGCAATGATGGGTGATGCCCTGACCCCGGCCAACAAAACGGCCGCCTGTCCCGGAGAAGAACACCTTGCATCTCTGCTGGCAGAGACCCCCTCCCTGCCGTTTCTGGCCATCGAAACCGATGGCGCCCCCTTTCCGCAACGCATCGATGCCAGGCTGGACGCCTTCTGTCTCCAGGCCGAGCGTTTGCATCGGCGCATGGGCGCCAGCCGCATCAATTGACCTGTTCTTCACTATGGATCGCGTCCATTTTGGAATACGTCGTTTTTTTGTGATCGAAAAAAGGCAGGGGCAGAGAAGACTCTCTCGGGGCTTCGCCCCAAACCCCACCAGGACTCCGTCCTGGACCTGCCAGGGAGCCAGCCCCCTGGACCCCGATTCGTTGCCGGGTGCTGAATAGTTACCTGAAACGGTGACAAGAAAACAATTTACGGCCTGAAAATTGCTTATGGCCTGGAGGAACTGGCGGACTCCTCTGCCCCCTGGATTTTGGCTTTGATCACTGTTTCGGTCATGAACAAGACCGGATTTTTGACACTTTACCCCAACGTCATGCCCTCTACTCTGGAGTCGACGATGCACAAGTTTGACCTTTCCAAACGAACCGTGCTGGCCATGGCAGGATTTTTGGCCCTGACCCTTCTCGCCGACCCCGGCCATGCGGCTGCCCCGCCCCCCCCCATGAACGAAAAAGATTTCAATGCTGCCAAGCAGATGTACTTTGAACATTGTGCCAGTTGTCATGGCGTCATGCGCAAGGGGGCATCGGGAAAACCCCTGACCCCCGACATCACCCTGGAACGCAGCCTCGACTACCTGACCAGTTTCATCGCCAACGGCTCTCCGAACGGCATGCCCAACTGGAACGAGACCCTCTCCAAGGAGCAAATTGCCCTGGTCGCCAATTTTCTCCAGCAGCCCCCTCCGCAGCCCCCCGAGTTTGGCATGCGGGAGATCAAAGCCACCTGGAATGTACACGTTCCGCTCCAGAATCGACCGACAGCGAAGATGAACAAACTCGACCTGGACAACCTCTTTTCCGTCACCCTGCGCGATATCGGACAGATCGCCCTGATCGATGGCAACAGCAAGGAGGTCGTCACCACCGTTGCGACCGACTTTGCCGTCCATGTATCGCGCGTCTCCGAGTCGGGTCGTTATCTCTACGTCGTTGGTCGCGATGCCAAAATCAGCCTGATCGACCTGTGGATGGAAAAGCCGCAAACCGTTGCCGACATCAGGGTTGGCATGGAGGGTCAATCGGTCGAAATCTCCAAATTCAAGGGACTGGAAGACAAACTCGTCGTCGGTGGTGCCTACTGGCCCCCCCAGTTTGTCATCATGAAGGGTGACACCCTGGAACCCATCAAGATCATCTCGACACGCGGCAATGCGATCGATACCCAGGAGTACCTCCAGGAGGCCCGGGTGATTGCCTTGGCCACCTCCCGCGAGCATCCTGATTTTGTCGTCAACGTCAATGAATCCGGCAAGGTGTTGCTGGTCAACTACTCTGACCTGAGCAACATGAACTCCACCACCATCGACGTTGCCCCCTTCCTGCGCAATGGTGGCTGGGACGCCAACCTGCGCTATCTCATGGTCGCCACGCAAAAATCCAACAAGATTGCCGTGATCGACGCCAAGGAACGCAAATTGATCAGGCTGATCGATGTGGGTGGCACCCCCCATCCGGGCAGCGGTGCCAACTTTGTCGATCCCCAGTATGGTCCGGTGTGGGCCACCAGCCATCTGGAAAGCGACACCATCGTCCTGATTGGCACCGATCCGGTCAGATACCCGGAAAACGCCTGGCGCGTCGTCCGTACCATGCGCGGGCGAGGGGGTGGATCCCTCTACATCAAATCGCACCACAGATCGAAAAACCTCTGGGTCGATGCCCCGCTGAATCCGGACCCGGACACCTCCCAATCGGTCGCCGTCTACGATCTGGACAACCCGGACAAGCCTTTCCAGGTGGTTCCCATCGCCAAGATGGCCGGAGATCTGGGCGATGGCATCAAACGGGTCGTGCAACCCGAATACAACAAGGACGGCAGCGAAGTGTGGTTCTCGGTCTGGAACGGCAAAAATCAAAAATCGGCCATCGTTGTCCTGGATGACAAAACCCGGCAGTTGAAAAAGGTGATCACCGATCCGAGAGTGATCACTCCGACGGATAAATCAAATATTTTCAACACGATGCGCGACATCTACTGAACCATGCGCAACATCTACCGATACTGAACCATGCGCGACATTTGCTGACGACGAAGAGCGCCTGTTGCCCCATGGGGCAGACACCCCATGGGGCACTCCGTCATCGCCCCCCACCCGCACGAAGAGGCCATGCCTGCGACACCAGCACCTGCTCCGAGGGAAACAACCACGCATCCGGAAGAGTCTCCCCGGATCTTTGTCTCCATCGCCAGCTATCGCGACGGGGATTGCCTGCTGACCCTGACCGATCTCTTCGCCAAGGCAGCCCATCCGGAGCGGGTCCATGCCGGTGTGTTGTGGCAAATCGCCCCCGAAGATGGCGCGGTTTTCACGCAAACCCCCGAACGTTGGCACCACCGGATACGGGGCGAGATCGTCGATGCCGGCAAAAGCCTCGGTGTCTGCTGGACGCGCCATCGGATCCAGGAACAGTTCTGGGATGGCGAGCCGTTCTATCTGCAAATCGACAGTCACTGCCGCTTCGAGCCGGAGTGGGACGAACGTCTGCTCGCCATGCTGCGCAGTACACCTTCGGAGCGCGCCATTCTCTCCACCCACCCCAATGCCTTTCATCCGCCGGATCAATTGCTGCGCAACGGTCTGCCGGTCATGAAGGCCGGGCGTTTTGACGACCATGGCACCCTGATCCCCATCGCCAAGATGATATCCCTGGACCAACGCCCGGCCCGGCCAACCCCCTCTCCATTCATCGGTGCGGGGTTTTTGTTCGCCCCGGCTTCGATCATCGACGAGGTTCCCTACGACCCTTTTCTTTACTTCCATGGCGAAGAGATCGGCCTCTCTGTCCGTTTGTGGACCTGGGGTTATGACATTTTCTCCCCCAACGACATGATCGTCTACCACGACTACACCACGGTACGGGGTCGGCGGCGCCACTGGGATGATCATGTGGATTGGACACAGCTCAATCGTCGTGCCGTTGCCCGTTTGCATCATCTGCTGGGCATGCAAAAGAGCAGCGACCCCGGTGTCCTCCGGCACCTCGACCTCTACGCCCTGGGCAGCGTTCGCACACTGGAAGAGTATGAACGCTTTGCCGATATCGATTTTCGTCGGCAGTCCATCGGTATTCGCGCCACGGATGCCCTTTTTCCCTCACCTCCGTCCACCCGGCCGGAGTCGGTGGCCATGCGCAACTGTTTTACCCGCATCTATCGACTCAACCAGTGGCAGGCCCCGGAGACCCGCAGCGGTCCCGGCTCCGCCCCCCAGGTCACCGTCGCCCTGCGCAACGCCCTGTCCACTCTCTGGCGGGAGCTGGATGTGCGCATTCTGGTGGACGCCGGGTGTGGAGACCTCCTCTGGCTGGAGAGCATCACAAACGACCTGGATCTCTATCTGGGGTTTGATCTCGTCGAAGAGCTGATCGCCAACAATCGTCTCCTGCTGGGTACCCGCAAAAACCATTTTTTCAACACCGCCGATATCACCGAGGATCTTCTGCCCCGGAGCGATCTTCTCCTGTGTCGCAACACGCTGACCCATCTGCCCAACTCTCAGGTACAGGCGGCGTTGCGGCAACTCCAGGCCAGCGGGTCGCGCTACCTGTTGCTGACCACCTTTCCCGGCGCCGACAATGCCGAGATCGCGCCTGGATATTGGCGCAAGACAGACCTGACAGCCCCCCCCTTCTCTCTGCCTCCACCCCTGAAGATGGTACCGGATGGCCACCCTGCCAATGGCTGCCATCTGGGTCTCTGGGAGAGATGAGTTGTTGTCCCGGTGAGGTGATTTCGTTAACCTGATCGAACAGCCTGGCGGATGGATCCTGTTCGTTGCCATCGATCGACACCCTGTGATGTCCGGAGCCACGTTATGACTTTGTTGAAGCGGCAATTGATTTTTGGGGTGTGTCTGCTGTCCGGTCTCTGCATGACCGCCTCCCTGCATGCAGAAGCCCCCTCCATCCAGGCCAAAACAGAGCCTCCAACCAGGCCCCTGCCTGCCGACTGGCGCCAATCCGACAACGACAAGGATGGCATCCCCCTGGTCCGCGATCATTGCGCCCACACCCCTCCCGGCGCCGAGGTCGACAATCGGGGGTGTGCCCTCGACAGCGACCGGGATGGCGTGTTGGACAAGGATGATCTCTGCCCGAACACCCCCTTCGGTGCGCCAGTCGATGTTCATGGCTGTCCCCTCGACAGCGATGGCGACGGTGTCACCGATCTCCTCGATCGCTGTCCGGACACGCCGCACGGAGTCAAGGTTGACAAGGTTGGCTGCCCCCTGGATGCCGATGGTGACGGCGTTCACGATCACCTGGATGCCTGTCCCGGAACCCCGGCTGGAGCCGCAGTCGATGCCCGGGGATGCTGGGTGATTGCCAACCTGAACTTTGCCTCCGGCTCCTGGACGATCCCCGCAACGGCGCACGAGAGTCTGCGCAGTGTGACCGCCATTCTCAAGCGCAACCCCGACCTGCGCGTCGTGATTCAGGGGCATACCGATAACGTCGGCGGCGAGGCCTACAACCAGGATCTCTCCCTGAAGCGGGCCAAAGCCGTTCAGGACCATTTTGTGGCCGAAGGCGTGGCAGTTGACCGCATGTCGGTGACAGGATATGGCCTGATCCAGCCCGTGGCCACCAATGACAGCCCGGAGGGGCGTGCCCAGAATCGCCGGGTGGTCTTGGACATCCCGGCAGAGAAAAAACTGCAAGAGCCTCCCGGACATTAAAATCCGGGGGAGATCCCCCTGTTTCTTGACACCCCTGACCTGCAACGACAGACGCTTCTGTCCAAAAAGGATGCTCGTCGAAAGTGTTTTCATGGTAGAGTCGTGCGGTGTTTAATCTGTGAAAAGGGAGGCATCCCCATCAATGAAGGTTCGCAGCATGCTGCAGGCAGGCATGATCCCCCGGCTCTTCCCCACGCCAGGCCCCGGGAAGACGCTCCAAGACAGGAGTTCGGGCCGTGCCTGATCCCTCCCCGCCTCGGTCATCCCTGCCGGAAAGCCTGCTCGAAACCCTGTCCAGCGGGGATGGTGTGCAAGCCTCCCTCGATGCCGTGCGTCAGTCCATGGTCGATTCAATGGCCCGGCAGGGTCTGTCGCCTGAGGCCGCAAACAAGGCTGGTCAGCAACTCGTCGACTCTTTTTTGCAAACCATGGGTGATGGACGCCCACCCCAGGAGGCCTTCACAACAGCCCAACGCCTGGTAGAGACGACGCAGGCCCAGGAGAAGACCATCCTCCAGGGAGCGGGCGCCGATCTGACCCAGGGACTGGCGACAGGTCAGGGAGTCGCGGAACAGCTCTCCCGCATAATGGAGAGCGGTGGCGTGACCTCCGAAGCCGGACGCCAGGCCTTCGCGAGTGCCATGCAGACGGATCTGAACAGGGGCCAGACCGCAGGAACAGCCATCCAGACTGCCCAGCAACAGGCCAAAGAGACCCAACAATCCGCCCAATCGATAACCCCGAATACCCAGGAAGCCCAGCTGGATCAGGCCATCTCCCTGGGCAGAGAGGCCACGCAGCAGCAGATCACCGCCTTGACTGCCGGCATGTCCCCGGAACAGGCAGCGATCTTTCTGCGCGCCCTGGAGGAGTCCCTGGCCCGCGGCATGTCGATGGGCGATGCCCTGCGCGAGGCCAACAAGCAGGCCGAAGTCCACACCAACACCGAGGCTGCCACAAAAGTCCCGGCCGACAAACTGGCCACCGCCCTGGCCAGTGGCCAAGATGCCGATCAAGCCCTGAGAGAGGCTGGCATCGACCCCCAGTCAGCCGGTGCGGCACACCTCGAACAGGCACTCCAGGGGGGAAACTCCACGGGTGAGGCCATGGCCCAGGCCAGTGCGGCCACGCAGGCCGCACTGGCCGTGACAGGCGCACAAAATGTCCCCCTGTCGCCCGCCAATCAACTGGCCATGGCCCTGGCGGGGGGCGATGTGGCAGCAGCTCGTGCAGCCTCTCAGGATGGTAACATCCCGGCGGTCATGGATGCCCTCGCCGCCGGCAAAACCCCTCAGGAGTCGCTGCGTATCGCCGAGACGATGGCGCAAGCCATCCAGCAGCAGACAGCCCTGGTGCAAACCCCCCTCTCTCCGGCCATGCAGCTGGCGGCGGCCCTGGCCACGGGTGACAAGGCTGTCATACAAAACCAGATCGCGACCTCGAACGAGGCCTTCGTGCAAACCCTGACCCAGGCCCTTGCCGGAGGGGCGAATCTTTCTCAGGCCTATCAGGCAGCGGATTTGCATGCGGCAGCGACCCAGGCACAAACCCTCTCCATCATCGTCCCGATCAGCACAACGGGCGTCCAGGCAGCGCTGTTGGCCATGGCCAACCCGGATACCGCCATTCGGGCCTCCGATGGGCTGGTCCAAGCCGGGGTGACCCTCTCCGCGTCCTCACCGGGTCAGGTTTCCATCGGCACACCGCTCCAGCCTCCCCCTGCCGTGGTTACCGCAACCCCGGTGACAGCGACCCCGATCACCCAGGCAACGACGGTCCAGGCAACGACGGTCGCCACATTACCACCCGCCGGGCGTGAGGCCCCGGTACCGACGGTGGCCGACGTGAGGTCATCACCCCCGGCGGTAGCCGATGCTCCGCCGGTCGTCGCGAGTGGCAGACCCGCAGATACCGTCCCGCCGATTGTCAAGGCCCCTGGTGCTGAACCCCCGCTGATAAAGCCGCCCGTCACCATCGTTCCGACGATAAAAGCCGAGGCCGTTACCACCACTCCGGTGACACAACCCCTGCCGCCTCACATCAACCAGGCTCCGCTCCTCACCGTGCCGACGGCGCAAAGCGTCAACCAGGACATCGTTCTGGCCATCAGCGGCCTCGCCGTGGCCGACACCGATGCCAACGGCAGCAGCGAACAGCTCACCCTGAGCGTCACCCATGGTACCCTCACCCTGGCACAAACCACGGGATTGACCCTCACCAGCGGCAGCAGCGGCAGCGCCACAATGGCTCTCACCGGCACCCTGAGTGCCCTCAACAGCGCCATCAGTACCCTTACCTATCAGGGGGACCAAAACTACAGCGGTACCGACGCCCTGACCCTCATCGTCAACGATCTCGGCCACACCGGCGCGGGCGGCGCCTTGACCGACAGCAAGAGCGTCGCCCTCACCGTCAACCCGGTCGTCACGCCGCCGGTTTCCTGGAACCAGCCCCCGATCATCACCGTACCGACGGCACAAAGTGTCGACGAAGATACGGGTCTGGCCATCACCGGCCTCTCCGTGGCTGATGTCGATGCTGGCGGCGATCCCCTGGAACTCTCTCTGAGCGTCGCCCATGGAGTCCTCACCCTGGCCCAGGTCACGGGGCTGACCTTCATCAACGGAGGGATCCCCCGGGAAGGCCTGGGGCCGACCTTTCTCACCGGCGTCGGCCCCGGCGACTCCACAATCATCTTCAACGGCACCCTGAGCGACATCAACAATGCCATCAGCACCCTCACCTATCGCGGCACCCTGAACTACAGTGGTGCCGACACTCTGAACCTGTCGGTCACGGAACGTTACAACCACGGCGGTTCGTTTTCCCTGGTCGACCTCAAGTCCATGGCGATCACCGTCAACGCGGTCAACGATGCCCCGCTCCTCACGGTGCCAACAGCAAAAAGCGTCAATGAAAATACCAGCCTGAGCATCACCGGACTCTCCGTGACCGATGCCGATATCGGCAACAACCCCTTGCGGATGACTCTGAGTGTCGCCCATGGCAACCTGACGCTCGCGCAAACCAGCGGCCTGACCTTCACCATAGGCAGCCCCTTGACCGGCGGCACCGCGCTGATCGTCACCGGCACCCTGAATAACCTCAACAGTGCCCTCGCCACCCTCACCTATCAGGGCAGTCAAAACTACAGTGGCGCCGACACCCTGAATCTGGTCGTCAGCGACCTCGGCAATACCGGCGCAGGCGGCGCCCTGACCGACACCAAGAGCGTGGATATCACTATCAACACAGTCAACCGTGCCCCGGTTCTCACCGTACCGACAGCACAAAGCCTCAACGAAAATACCAGCGCAGGCATCACCGGCTTCTCCGTGGCCGACGTCGATGCCGGCAGCGGCGTCATGCAAATGAGTCTGAGCGTTGGTCACGGCACTCTCTCTCTGGCTGCGACCACGGGGTTGACCTTCCTCGTCGGCTCCGGCTCCGGCAGTTCTTCCATGGTTTTCACCGGCACCTCGAGCGCCATCAACACAGCCATCGCCACCCTCACCTATGCGGGTGGAACGAACTATTACGGTTCCGATACCCTCTCTCTGACCATCAATGATCGCGGCAACACCGGCGCAGGCCAGGCGCAGACCGATACCAAGAGCGTCGCGCTCACAGTCAACCCTGTCTTGACGCCCGTGCAAGTCAATTTCGCCCCGATCGTCAACGCCGATGTGGTGGTCAACGGTACGGATGATCCAGCCATGATGGCAACCTTCGCCGATGCGTCAGGCGGGGAGTTCGTCACCCAGAGTGTGGCCAACAGCAACATCGCCACCCCGGTCGGTCTGGTCGACAGCGGCACCTATGCCGCCACAAACTACCACCTGGTCGCCCAGATTCTGGCCACCGAAACAAACAATGGCAACAACGTGGTGCAAGACAGCGCCCCGAATACCACCCCTGTTTCCGTGACCAGCGGTATCTACGAAGACATTCATGTCTATGCGACATCGACCGATGGAAACGGTCAATTTCATGTCGTTTTTCACTACTCCGATGGCACAACGTCATCTTCCGCCACAGCAACTGTCAGCGACTGGTTTACCGCCATCACCCCTACATCCAACAAATATTATCTCGTCGGCGGCATGGATCGGTGGGATGGCATGATGGCAGATTGGCAGAATACAGCCCTGACAAATGTCGGAAATTTGTATGGTGCAAACATCTATGGGCATACTTTTACCATCGACAACACGCGCACGTTGACAAGCATTGACCTGGTCACGGATGCAGTGGCACCCGGGGGGGGGAATCTCATGTACTTCGGTGCCACGCTGGAGTCCTACAGCGTGATCAACAGCGCACCCATCCATACGGTACCGGGGGCACAGCTCACCCGTGCCCAAACCAATCTGAGCCTCTCCGGTTTCTCCGTGACCGACCTGGATGTCGGTGCCGACACCATGCAGGAGACCCTGACCGTTGCGCATGGAACATTGAGCCTGGCACAAACCACGGGTCTGACCTTCACCACCGGCGATGGAACCAGCGATACCACGATGACCTTCACCGGCACGTTGGGTGCCATCAACAGCGCCATACGGACACTCACCTACCTGGGCGATACGGGTTATGTCGGCACGGACACCCTGACCACAACCATCAGCGATCTTGGTCATTCAGGCTCCGGGGGAGTGTTGAGCGACACCAAGAGCGTGACAATCTACAACGACGCCTCCCCAACCGGAGGGGTCTCCATCACAGGTACGGCGACCCAGGGGCAGACCCTGACCGCCAACACCTCCACTCTGGCTGATACGGATGGTCTCGGTACCCTCAGCTACCAATGGCTGGAAAACGGCACGGCCATCGCCGGGGCGACCGGCAACACCCTGGTCCTGGCAGGAGCCCAAGTGGGCAAGGTCATCACCGTCACGGCCTCTTATACCGATCTGCACGGCATGGCGGAGAGCGCCACCAGCTCCGCGACCGGCACGGTGGCCAGCGTCAATCAATCACCAACCGGCAGCGTGACGATCACGGGCACGACGACCCAGGGACAAACCCTGACCGCCGATACCTCCGCGGTGGCAGACGCGAACGGCCTTGGTGCCTTCAGCCACCAGTGGTACGCGGACGGCACAGCCATCGCCGGAGCGACCGGCAGCACCCTGGTTCTGGCAGCAGCCCAGGTGGGCAAGCTGATCACCGTCACGGCCAGCTATACCGATCTCGCGGGGACGGCGGAGAGCCTCACCAGCAGTGCGACCAGTACGATCGACGATGGCTCCGGCCGCTTCATCGCCGGCGATGGTTCAGGCGGCGGTGGCGGTGGCGGCAACCAGAACACCAGCGCAAGCGTGGGCGGGGCCGGTGGTGGAAACGCCGATACCTTGACCGGCACAAATCTCGACGACGTCATCTTCGGGGACGGCAGCGGCGGCGGCGGCGGGTGTCAGCACTTCGGGACGTACAATGGCGGTGCCGCAGGGGGAGGCATCGACACCATTTATGGCGGGGCAGGCAACGACATCATCTTCGGCGATGGCTTCAAGGGTGGACAAGGCTACTTCAACAATACGGTCTCCGGTACCGGAGGCGCCGGAGGCCTGGGCGGCGGCGGCGGCGGCGGCGGCTCGGGAGGCGTCAACGGCGCGGCGGTGGCCCAGCCCGGCATGAACGGCGGCAGTGGCGGTATCGGCGGCGGCGGCGGCGGCGGCGGCGCACCCCTGGTGTATACGCTCGCGATAGGTACCGGCGGGAGTGGCGGCACCGGCGGCGGAAGTGCAGGAAGTAACGGCGCGACAGGTGACAACGTGACGGCGGGTACCGGCGGCACCGGCGGCACCGCTCTGCAAGGCGCCACCGCCGGAAGCGGCGCCCTGGGCGGAGATTCGCCGGGGCTGGCAAACTGGTCCGGCGGCGGCGGCGGCGGTGGAGCTGGCCTGAATGCAGGGGGGGGTGGCGCCGGTGGGCAGGGTGGCAGCTACAACAGCGGCAACCACAGCCTGGCCGGGAGTGCCGGTGATACGTCGGTGGTCGCCTTGTCCGACACCGGAAGCACCATCCACACTTATGTCTCCGGACAACTGGCCACCATTTTCACCAGTACGCCGGGTACGATCAATGGCTACGGCGCCGGAGCCGATACCTTGGATGGCGGTTCCGGTTCCGACAACCTGTTCGGCCTGGGTGGCAATGATATTTTCGTCTTTGAATTGAACGATGCCGGAGCGGCTGACACAGACACCGTGTGGGACTTTGACAAAAACAGCGAGGCCGACAAACTCAAGCTGACCCAAAGCGGATCGGTGATCAGTTCGGCGACACTCACATCGTTGTTGACCGCCCAGACAGCCAGCGGCAACGACCGCAGCATTGTCTTCACCGACGGCGCAGGCAAACAGGTCACCATCCTGGTGAAAGGCATCGCTCGCAATCTGGTTGCTGGAGACTTTTGCAGCGCCGGTGCCAGTGACCCCCTGGTGTTGGATCTGAATGGTCGTGGTGCACAGTTGACCACCATGGACAAGGGTGTCCGGTTCGATGTCGACGGCAGTGGCACTTCCGTCCAGACAGGCTGGATTGGAGAGGGCAATGGCCTGTTGGTCATGGATCTGAGCGGTAACGGCAAAATCGACGGCATGCAGGAGGTCATGTCCGGAGTGATGGTTCCTGGTGCCAGGACAAGCCTGGATGCCCTTGCCTCCTTCGATGCCGACCACAATGGTCAGATCGACACCAGGGATGCCGTCTTCACCCACCTCCAGGTCTGGACAGACCGCAGTCACGATGGCATGTCCACCCCGGACGAGCTGTTGACCCTCTCCGATCTGGGAATCAACTCCTTCGGGTTGAATCTGGACCAATCCGGCGTAAAACTGGTCAATGGGAATCACATATCAGGCAGCGTCAAGGTGCTCTACGCCGACGGCCACGCCGGCAACATGTCCGTGGTGGATTTTGCTACCGATACCTCGTCGGTACATGCAACAGCGGTCGACAATGACACCACAGCCAACCATGCCGCAACGTGGACGACCGGACATGATGCGACACCTTTGGCTTGGCATGCCCTGACATCGGCGACCGGACACGACGAAACACCCGTGACAAGGCTCGATGCCATGACCCCGAGCAAGGCGGGAGCCTTGGCAGCGGCCCTTATCATCGGCCCGGCTGCGTCATGCATCGACAAAGAGGCGACCGACGCCCTCTCACCACACGCAACCGGCCATGACACGGAGACGTCAAGCCGGGAAGCGACCCACGCCACGGCAACGCCTGCGATCGAACACAATGCCGTGCCGTTCCCCAGGGAAACAGATGAGGGAGGCGTCGTCCCAATGGGCGCACAAGCCATCACGCCGCTGCACGGGGAGGGGACAAATCACCTCCCGACGCCATCGTCCCCCGCTGCGCCCCCAACGACCCAGGGAGGAAAAAACGGTGTCGTGTCGCCCGTGCAGGAGGATGCCCCAATCCCCTCGAACATCAACATGACGATGGGAGAGATCCCGCACCGACCAGCCATCAGCACAGAGAGCTCGACGACACAGATGGTCACCAACGACGCAGCCGCAGCCCATGACAGCGCGAAAAACCAGCCGTGGCTGGCTGTCAAAGAAGCGGGGCCTCTCTTTGTGTCGCCCAACCCGGGAATTTTATCCCAGGCGTCATGGCATCAGGCCGCCTCGAACGACGCTCTTTCCAGCAACACCTTCCGATCGATGGTCATGGGCAGCGACACTCCTCCCCTGACCAGCAGCCTGATCTCCCCGCTTCACGATGAGTTTTCACCCATTCACGACCCTGTAGGACATGTGGATCATGTGTCAGTGCTCTTTGAGCATCATGCGTCGCTCTTTTGACCCCTTCCCTCCCATATTCGCCGGAGACAAGGGTTTTTTGACTTTTCCTTTGACTTTTCACCCGGGGGGTATCATGTTCCTCGGCGCCGGAGAAGCTGGTTTGTGTTGGAGTTGGAGTTGGAATTCGTCTGCCGTTTGACAATTGTGGGGCGTTGCCATGCAATTATTAGCGCGTTTTGCTCACTATCTTCTCAGTCCCTGGTTGATCATGGCGGGTATCGGTGCAGGCGGCTACATAGGTGTTTACCATCACGATTTCGCCAAGGAGATCAGCATCTATGGCGATGCCTATCTGAATTTATTGAAAATGTGTGTCATTCCCATTTTAATCACATCGATCACCTTCAGCCTCGGCAACATGTTGCAGATGGGGGTTTCCGGCAAATTCATCAAGTATATCATCGTGGTGTTTTTGGGTTGCCTGTTATTGTCGAGTACTGTGGGACTGGTGGCCGGTGTCGTATTCGAACCTGGCCTGAAACTGGATAAAACAACCAAAGACACCATGGGTAAGGAAATTCTCCACTCCGAAATGTCTTCCGATTCCCAGGATACTCCCACAACAAAAGAAAAATCGGAGGCCGGACTCTCCGGCTTCCTGCTGAAGATGATACCGTCCAACGTTTTCGTTTCCATCATCGAGGGGCGCAATCTATCCATACTTGTTTTTGTCGTTTTTTTCGGTATAGCCCTCGGCCTTCTTCGCCAGTCATCAGCCCGCGTTGCTTTGGACGTGATGAATGCCTTTTACGAAAGCATGCTGACAATTATTCAATGGACCATGTACGCCCTGCCCTTTGGACTCATGTGCCTCGTCGCCAGCCAAATCAGCCAGGTGGGTACGGAGATTTTGACAGCTACCATCAAACTGGTCGTCTTGGTCTATCTTGCATCTCTTTTTCTGGTGATAATCTTTTTCGTCCTGATCAAGATCTATTCCAGAAAAGGATTATGGCAGACAATCAGTGCGCTCAGGGAACCATTGCTCATTGGTTTTGGCAGCGGCAGCAGTTTTACAGCCGTGCCGTCAGCGTTGATGCAACTCAAGAACAAGCTCGACTGTGATCGCAATAACGCCGACCTCATTTTGCCTCTGGGCATCGCCTTGAACCCGGCCGGATCGGTTCTTCACTTTTCAATTACGGCTGTTTTCATTGCACAATTGTATGGAGTCAGTGCCCTCAACAACTGGTCGGTGATCCTGATTGGATCGGTTTTGGCTGGCATCGCTGCATCCGGGGCACCTGGCCTTGCGGCCTTGTCCATGATCGCCATCGTCACCGACCCGCTCGAACTGCCAACGGGCGTGGCCATCACCCTGTTGGCCGCCATCGACCCCATTATTGACCCGATCCTGACACTGGTCACCGTTCACGCCAACTGCACAGCACCTGTCATCGTGTCGGCTGCCACAAGAAAGACCAACGCGGAGTCGACTGATCATCAGCCAGTCGCCTGATCGGGTAGTCATTCCAATTCCAGATCAAGATGGATGCGAAGCGGCAACGCGTGAGCGACGAGACAGTACGTGTTGGGTACGGTGGTAAAAAACATCACCTCCGGCTACGCTCCCACAAGCGGAGGGAGAGGAGTTTTTCGAGGGGGTACGTTGCGTGGATGGAGGGGATGTGGTAGCCTCCCAGCGTCTCTTCCGGTTTTTTTTGACAGCATCCCTAAAGGAAGTATTTTGCAATGAAAAAGATACGGTTTAATCAATCGGTCAGCATTTTGGCTGTGATCGTTGGGGCTGGTTTCCTGGGCGCCTGCGGCGGCGGAAGTAGCGGAAGTGATGCAGGCGCTGGCGGTCCCGGTCAAAGCATACTGACCGGCGTATTCATGGACGCTCCGGTGGACGGTCTGGCCTACGTGAGCAGCCCGAGTGGCTACTCGGGCACCACCAGCGGTGGCGGCCAGTTCCGCTATCTCCCCATGGATACGGTCACCTTCAAACTCAATGGCATGGGCATCGGAACAGGAACTGCCGCGACAGTCATGACCCCCCTGGATCTCGTGACAGACCCCCTCCAAGAAGCCGATACAACAGCACAAAAAAACAACAAAGTCATCAAGATCCTCCAGCTCCTCCAAACACTCGATACCGACAAGAACCCTTCCAACGGCATCACCCTCAAAAACGATGGCAGCCTCGCACAAAAGACCTTGGCCACTCTGGACCTTGCCAGTGCGACCGACCTCGCCACACTGGGTGTCTCTGCGGCTGATGTCATCACCCAGCAAAATGCAGCGGCCCATTTTCTTGGCCAGTTGGACGCAGTCAACAAATCCGGAACAGCCTTTTACTTTACGAGACTTCTGAAAAGGCAGGCTTTGTCCGTCAATGGCGTGACCGCTGACAGCATGCTGGCCAGCAGATGGGCAGCCAGACAGGCATCCGTGATCACGGCCATCCAAAAGAATCTGGACAAGTTCACCGTGAGCAGCACCGATTCCACAAAACATGGTGTTTTACCGGGCATCGTTGTCAAGCTGACTCTGCCGGATGGAACACCCAAGACTTTTGTCAGCGGCTATTATGACATGGGCAGCGACACCACCCGGATCACGGGCGACGAAAAAAGCATGGTGGATACCAAGGTGTTCCGCATCGGCAGCATTACCAAGACTTTTACAGGCATGACTGTCCTCCAACTCGTCCAGGAAGGCAAAGTCGATCTGACCGCCCCCTTGAGTACCTATCTGAGCAATCTTGACCCCAATTCGCTTCTCACCGGCGCCACGGTCGGCCTTGCAGACGTCAATACCATCACGGTCACCCAGCTCCTCACCCATATGGGTGGCATTCAGCAGACCTCCTCACAAAAAATGACCGATCTCAAGGGCGCCTTTGACTTCAACTCCTGGGGTCTGCAGGGCTACCTCAACTCAGGCCTGGACAATAAATATTCCAGCCTCGGCGTCCCCGTCCGCACCAACTGGACCGCCCAGAACCTGATCGACATCAGTTGGGGACTCGGCCTGGTGAAACCGGGAACCGCCTGGCACTACTCCAATATCAACTATGTACTTCTGGGCATGATCATCGAAAAAGTGACCGGCAATCCCTGGTACACCGAGGTTGCCAACCGATTCGGTCCCGCAAGTACGTTCGGATTGACGATCGACTACAGCACAGTCGTGCCACCCACCCTGCCCGGAGGAGCAGACAAAGGTGCCACGGGTTACATCGACTGGTACGACAACTTCAGCGGTGCCTGCCAAACCTACCCGAACTGCACTCTGAACACCAAGTATGCGGTTGCCATCCATCCCGGCTATTACGGTGCTTCAGGTGGCCTGACCGGCAGCGTCCACGATCTGTACGCCTGGGCCACGGCCATTGGCAATACCTATGAGGGCAAAACCAGTGGTGCCTTGCTGAGTTCGACCTTTGGCGCCTCGTCCGGTGGCTACAAAGGTTTGACGGATATTTTTGAACTTGTCCCGAATGTGCTGCATATGGGGCTCGGAATCTTCGCCAATGTGGCTCGCCGCACGGTTGGTCATCCCGGCCAGGTACAGGGGTACGATTGCTCGAGCTGGTATCGGTATGACGTGCAGCAACCTGTCGCCGCCTGCGCCAACACCAGTATCGCTGGTGGGGGCAAGGTCATGGATCTGGCCGTCAACCCCGTCCTGGATCTCATGGACGGCAAAACGGAGATCAACTAGAGTTTGGTTGAAACGGTTTGCCTCTCCTGGTAGATTGTCGAAGTGTCAAGGAAGACGTACCGCCGGTGCGTCTTCCTTTTTTGTTCCTCACCGTGCGCTTGAAAACAAGCACTTTCGTATGATCTCCTGGAGACATTCAGAGTATGGAAGCGTGGCGTGAACAACTCAAAAACCATGTCAACACCCTGGAAAAACTAAAAAAATTCATTAGCTTGACCCAGGAAGAAGAATCGGCCATCCAGGCACTCAAAAATACGCGATGGGGGACCACGCCCTACTTCGCCGGATTGATGGACAAGGATGATCCCGAGTGCCCCATTCGCAAGCAGGTCATCCCCTCCCGACATGAACTGCACAACGTGTCTGGCATGGAGGGATATCTGGTCTGGAAGGAGAACCGTTCCACCCAGGAACGTCGACCCGACTCCATTGCCCGCCAATATCGCGACCGGGTGGCCTTTGCCGTCACCCAGGTGTGTGGCATCTACTGCCGACACTGCTTCCGCAGGGAGATGACCATAGCCAAAGATCTTAAACTTCGTCTGGACATCGATGAAGGTCTCGATTGGATTCGTCAGCACCCCGAGATCAGGGATGTCCTCATCACGGGCGGTGATCCCTTTCTCCTCAGTGATGACGAAATTGAATATATCATCCGGAAACTTCGAGAGATTCCCCACATCGAGATGATTCGGTTCGGTACCCGTCTCCCTGTCGTCCTGCCGCAACGCTTCACCGAGTCCTTGTTGAAACATTTGCGGGGCTATCACAAAGTGCCCCTGTGGATCAACACACAATGCAACCATCCGAAAGAGATGACCGAGCAAATGGCCCGCGTGGTCTACGATCTCCTGACCTGTGGGATCAACATCGGTAATCAGGCCGTACTCCTGAAGGGTATCAACGACACGGTCGATGTATTCCGGGAGCTACACCAGAAACTGCTCAGTATTCGGATCAGGCCCTACTATCTTTTCTATTGCGAACTGGCACCAGGGATCGATCATTTTCGTACCCCACTGAAAAAGGGTGCAGAGTTGATCCGTGATGCCCTCCGTGGCCATACCACCGGATTGGCGCAACCCCTTTATGTCGTGGCAACCAACATTGGGAAAATACCCATCACCCTGGATGATCGCATCATCGAACAAAACGGCAAAAGGTACATTCTGACCAACCATGATGGTCGCACAACAGAAATGGATGTCATGGAATAATACCAGGGCAGGGAATCACCCCTGTTTTAGAGGAAACTGAATGCGAAACGTTGTCCCCTGACCAGGCGTACTGATGCACTGGATAGTACCCTGCAAGGTTTGCGTGACCAGGTTATAAACGATGTGCATGCCCAATCCGCTGCCACCTTGGCCACGTTTGGTGGTGAAAAAAGGGTCGAAGATTTTCCTGCTGGTCTCTTCATTCATTCCCTTGCCACTGTCGGAATAGTTGAGCAGGACATGTTTTCCATCCGATTCCACCTGGATGGTGATGAGTCCCTCGTCTTGGGACTCGAAGCCGTGAAGCAAAGAGTTGTTGATCAGATTGGTTAAAATCTGCGACAAGACACCAGGATAACTGACAATGGCCAAATCGACAGAGCACTGGACATCGATGACATGCCGAGTCTTTTTAAGTCTCGGCGCCAGACTCAGCAGGATGTCCTGGATGTATTGATAAACATTGAATTGTCTCCTTTCCTGGCTGGTTTGATCAACGGCGACCATTTTGAAGCTTTGCACCAGATCCCCTGCCCTTTGCAAATTCAGAATAATAATCCTTAAACCCTCTTCCATGTCGGACAAGAACTGCCCAAGCTGGGAACGTTTTATCTGATTGTTCTGGAAAGCTTTCAACATGGCATGCACGGCTTCGTTCAAGTAGGTTGCGGAGGTAAAACTGGAGCCGACCGGGGTCTTGATTTCGTGGGCGACACCGGCCACCAATCCACCCAGGGCAGCCATTTTTTCGGACTGGATGGCTCTTTCCTGGGTTCTCTTCAGGGCTACAAGAGACCTGTGCAATTCGTGGGTGCGTTCCGAAACCCGTTTCTCCAGATCCTGGTTCAGCGATTTGATGGCGTTCTCCGACTCCTGACGTTTGATCAGGGCTGCCAAAGCATTGCCGATACTGATCAGGAGACTCTCTTCTTCGGCACTGCGCTCGTGGCTATCGTCGAGATAGAGCGTCATGACACCCAGGAGTTGTTCTCCAGAAACCAGGGGGACAATATAGTGACCATGCGGCTGCATCTCCGGGTGGGTTATCTCGTGATGTTCATCGACATGGGCGGTAAAGAGAATTTTTCCGGGGTTCAGGGCAGCCCGGCCACAAAGGCAGTGACCAAAGGGGATCCGGGCGCACAGGGCTACAAGTTCGGAACTCAACCCGCGATGAGCAACCATACGCAAGGAGCCCCCCGTCTCTTCCACCAAAAAGATGCCACCTTTGGACTGGTTGAACAACCAGGGAATGGTCAGAAACTCCTCCAGGGCCAAATCCAATTGCTTTTCAAGAGGGATCTCTTTATAGGTGGTCAGATAGATATTATTGATGGCATTCTGATAGATTTGGTAGCGCTCTTTTTGCGAAGAAGTCAGGTATTTCTTGTGAGAATTATAAGTTGTTATAAGAGTCGAAAACAATCCGAAGGCAAAGAAGATCCAGGCCAGACTCATTTCATCTTCAGAATCCGTATCCATGATCCTGTTATCCATCGCTGCCCTGAATGACCAGCGGCGATCGGAGACATACATATACTTCTTGACAGAGCCTGATATTATATTTTTATTCTCAAGCTCGTCAAGAGATGAAACATTTTCTTGGCTATAAAGGCGCGATTTGTGAAAATAAAGAATTTGTTCATTTGTCCTGGCTGATTCATCCAACACCTCGTAGTGGATACCCCGGGGAATCAGGTTGGCTGCGAGGTGCTCGAACCACTCTCCCACATTGTAGATGCTTATGACAAAACCGAGCAGGTTTTCTTGGCGCTGCGCGGGCGTTTCGCCCGGTTGGCCATGACGATAGATTGGTTTGATGAGAAAGATCGATGCCACCCCCGGTTCCCGGATATTGAGGAAAAGTCGACCGCTGGCCAGGGTCTTGCCGCTCTCCCGGGCACGCTGCATGATCTCAAAGAGGGCAGGGTTTGTTCCCAGATCGGCACCACTTATCGATGCGTTATCGATATAGGGTTCTACATAATACACAGGGAAATAGTCAGACCTGGATTCTACAGGACTCTTCTTGCCCCTGTTTTCCCAGGTCGTGACAGTAAAACCGGGGATCTCGGTGCGTGCTTTGGCTTCGAATAGATCACGCTCCCGATCACGAATATAAGGCACCCACGCCACACCCTGAAGACCATCCCGCAACCGGGTCATGTGCTGACTGAAATCTCTGAAAGCATCCCGATGCAGGGGCGTCACCAGGTTGACAAAACTCTCCACGCCATTCAGCAAACGAAAGGCATAGTCGGTGGTGCCATTGGATACCAGATTGAATACTTCGGCAAAGGCCCACTGAAAATTTCTTTGATTATTCGACTTGATATAGTGGTGCGCCATGAGAGGCGCACCGCAGGATATGACAAACCCGATGACAAATACCAGCCATGGAGTTATGGCCCTGGGTAGCTGTGCCCTCACGCTTCGCCTTCGGTCTCGATCATGGCTGTGGCCACAGCCTCCTCCGGCTTTTTGCCACCCCAGATGACCCACTGCAAGGCCGGAAAGAAGCGTTCGGAGTCCTGGTAGATGGACACCATGATGTCCTCGACCTGCTCCTCGGCCAGGGGTGCACCTCGCAAAGGCAGGACGACACGGAGGACAGGGGTCATCTCTTCGTTCCAGATCTCAAAGTGACCAATCCAGATGCGCTCGTTGATGAGGGTGAGAGTTTCGGCGGTGCGACCCCAGAGGCGAGGGGGAACCTTCAGATTCAGGTAGCAGTTGAACTGGAGAAACCCCGTATTCTCGTGGTAGGTGGTCCAAAGACGAAAATTGCCCCACTGGGTGGGAATTTCAGTCCAGAGCTCAAACTCATCGACCCGATCGGCGTGCCAATCCTGGTCAATGGCATACTCCTCAATCAGACCGATCGGGTTGACCGAAGGGCCTTCAGGATCCTCCGGCGTGGGCCTGCGCGTGATTTGACTCATTGAAACCGTTCACCAAGAAAGGAAAGATTGTCACCATGTTGTTCCTCCATTTTGCCTCTTTCCTGGCCATTGATCAAGCCACCCTTGAAGTTTGGCATTGGGGTCCAGGGGGCTGGCGACCGGACCCCGATGCCAAAAAGCGGTCATGGCCTCGGATCTGCCGGTTTCAAATACGATTGCCCTGCTGTTTCCGGAGCAACACTTGACCGGATTTGAATCACGGCTTAGGATGTGCGCGTCAGGCCGCCTTAGCTCAGGGGTAGAGCAGCTCACTCGTAATGAGCAGGTCCTCGGTTCGATTCCGAGAGGCGGCTCCAGTCAAGACGGAGAAACGTCCGATATCATTAGTTTTTCCGCTGCCTTTTCCGACTGCTCCATGACACCTTTTTGGCATCACGATTTCGTGCGGGAAGAAGAGGCCTGTGTGGCAGGCAGTGTGCCGCCTTCGGACTCCCCCATCGAAAACATGACTTTTCATGCCGGATCGCGGTTTCGCGTCCGCTCTTGCCCGTGGGGCAGTGCGGTTGCGGCAGCCCCGCGCCAGGCGTTGCACCGATCGGTCGGAGCATGACCGGGAGCGTTCGGGGTTGTTGCGTCGTTCCATGTCCCGGACCCTTTTTCCTGCAAAAAAACATTTGGATTCTCACGATTCCGCCTGCATAATCGTGCCGGAGGAGGGATGAGACAGGATCGCAAGAAAATCGCAAGATGACATTTTTCTCCACCAGGAAGGGATGCGTCCATCATCAGGCTCGATTATTGCGTACAGTCACCCGCTCCACGCTGAAGGCTGGGGAACCCGATAAGACGAGAACGCTCCATCCATGGCCGACAATACCACCACCGAGCTGCAAAACGGCGAATACCGAACCTCTGACCTGGCAAGCCTGCAAGGAATGCGTCTGTCTCAAGACGTCAAGGCAGCCGGTTCCGAAGCCATCCTCGTCACCCGATACACCCCCATCACCGACGCATTGCTCAAACGACTCGCCACGCATGGGATCGAGACCATATTTGCCGAACCCATTGAAGAGAAAGCTATTGTCTCTTCTGTGGAACATATGGAACGCATGTTTACCGTCATTGGCAACGTCGTCGCCAACGCGACAGGAGGCGTTGACAACATTGCCGAAACCTTCCAAAACCAGCAGCAGGTGCGCGCCCTTGAACAGCTTATGCGCGACAATCTTGACGATATCGAAAGCCTGTTCAAATCCGACCCCACCGAAAAACTGATGGCCCTGACCCAGCATCACGGCGGTACCGCCCGCCACAGCATCATCGCCAGTTTTCATCTGATGGCTATCGGCCGCGAGCTGGGCTGGAGCGACAGCAAAATTGTCCGGGGAGCCATTGCCGTCTTCAACCATGACGTGGGCAAAACCAAAATCAAGTTGGAAACGCTCGACTGGCCAGGCCGTCTGGACAGCCACCAATGGAAAGAGATGCAGACACATGCCCTTTTTGGCGGTCGCCTGCTCTATCGTCGCGGGGAGAAACCTGACCTGAGCATGCTGACGGCCCTCCTGCATCACGAGTGGTATGCCAACGTCAAGGGCAAAGGGTACGGCGGTCTGACCCTGTTTGCCGACTATCTCAAACGCACCCTGCAACTGGAAATCCCCAAGATTGTGGGCGAACTTGAACGCGATGATCTGGATGTCATCCAATCGTCGTCGCTGGTGGACATGGTCTCCGCCCTGGAGGAGAGACGCGCCTATAAACGCGAGCTGGACTCCTTCAAGGTTTTGATCATCATGAACAGCGATGCCATCATGGGGCACTTCCATCCCGAACACTATGCAGCCTGGCACCGCATCTACATGCGCCAGCACCCCAACCTCCTGCCACGTGGACGACGCTTCGCCCTGCCCCGCGAAAAGGAGCGCCGCCTCTTCAGCCCCAAAGAAGCCAAAAAAGTTCCACCCGTCGAGTTGCTCACCTTCCAGGAGATGGAAAAACTGGGGTTCATGCCGGTGCTGCGCAACGTCGGCATGGACGAAGAGCGTATCCGTCGCCGTGGCGGACTGTCGCTGAGAATTCTCAACCAGATCAAGAAAGACAAAAATCTGGATTTTGACTGCTCCCCCGAGGCCATCCGGGCAGCCGGCCTGAACCCGATCAAGGAACAGATCGTTCCCGAACAGGAGATGATCGAGCTGGATGTCAAGCGGGAGTGGCTGACCTGGAACGAGCTGGAGCGCTCGGGCCTGCTGGGTATGGCAAAGTCCTACGCCTTTGACCTGCAGGCCATCCGCGCCGATGGCGGCATTCGTCCGGAACGGCTGACCAAACGCGGTCTGGCGATCAATTGGAAAAAACTGGAGCGCCTGGAGATCCGGGCACTGAAAGAGTGGACCATCAAACTGCCCGGCAGCGAAAACCGTCTGACGCCGGAGGATTTGACCAGGTTGGGTATCACCGATCAGCAGCTGGACAAGGCCGGCTGCCTGGAACGGGTGAAAAAAGTGCGAAGCGGCGTACCCGTGGCGTGGCTCATCAATCGGGGCATCCCGATCAACAACCAGGATCTGGCCAAAAACGGCATCGATCCCGTGCGCAAAGTGTTCTACGACGTCCTGGTCACCGAAGAGATCAGCGCGACCCAGGCAAAATTCATCCTGCTGCGAGAGGGTGACGAGGCGAAAAATTCAGGCGACACCAGCAGCAAGGATGACCCGGATCCCATCCGCAACCTGCTGCTCAACAAGGTTGGCGAGGTGGTCATCGACTTTGCCGATCTCGTCGCCATGCCCGATCTGAGCCGCATCGCCATGGGCGACCATTGGGGCAGAAACGCCCCTTCTCCCAGGTCAGACCCGGTTTAATGCCATGTCACAAGAACTTGATCTCAAGAGAGCCGGTCTGAAAGCCACCCTGCCCCGCATGAAAATTCTCAGCCTCTTCATGACCCAAGAGGGACAGCACCTGACCGCCGAAGATATCTTCCGCCGCCTGCTGGCCGACGGCGATGAAGTCGGTCTGGCCACGGTGTATCGGGTCTTGACCCAGTTTGTTCATGCCGGTTTGCTGGTGCGCCACCACTTCGAGGGCGGCAAGGCCATCTACGAGGTCAATCATGGCGAACACCACGACCACCTCGTCTGCCTGCAATGCGGCCATGTCCAGGAGTTTTTCGACGAAGAGATCGAGCAACGTCAGCACGTCATCGCCCAGCAACACGACTTCGCCGTTCAGGACCACTCCCTGTACGTCTACGTCGATTGTCTGCGCGAAGCGTGCCCGCGAAGGAGATGACCCCAAAGCCCCCCTCCCACCAGGAGAGGGGCTTTTTTTCCCACCGGCAAATTCACGACGCCTCGGTGTGAGCCTTGGGGTTCTGGCCACCGGCCCGACCCGATGGATTGGTGAACTGATCGTTCAGGTTCTGGACGTAGTTGTCGGCATCCTTCAGGACGTTGTGGATCATTTTTTCGGTTCTGCCGCCCCATCCGGTGGGGGTCAGGCTGAGGATGGAACGGAACGAACGGGTGTTCTTCCGAAAGGCGCGCTCCAGAAAATCACGAATGTCAGGTTTTTGAATATCCCGCAGGGCGTTGCCCAAGGTCACCCGGGCGACGGATCGACGAACCATCGCATGGATCGAACCCAGAATGCCCAAAACAACCAGCGCCATGGCAACAACCCCAACCTGCTGCATCCCCCAACTCCCCGACGACCAATCCATGAGCAGGAGTTTATTGAACCAGGGATCAGCCGCCGCCCCCCGAGAGGCCACGTAGTAAACCCCCAGCACCCCCAGAATGGCGAGCAGAATCGCGTCGGTGAGCAGGACATTTTTGCGCCAGTTGCGCAACATCTCCCGCAGACGGGGAACGGTCTCCATTTCGATCAACTTGGCCGTATGATCCAATACTCCGATGATCCGGTAAGCCCGTTCGATCTCCACCCGGTTGATGCGCTGGAGGATTTCATCCATATCCTCGTCCCGTTTGCTCTCGTAGCGCGCCTTCAGGGTGGCATCGGCCATCGGATTGGCACTGTCGGGATTGTAGATCTGGTAGAAACGCCCCGCCGTCAATCCCGACTGAGCCAGGGCACGCTGCCAAGCCGCCACCACCTCTTCGAGATTGTCCTCGCGCGCCGTACAATCAACCTGGTTGAGGATGAATAAAAATTTATTTGAATCATGACGGTTGATGGTGTTGGCCACCAGATGATCCAGGGTATCGCGCATGGCCCCCGGCTCGGGATGCCGGGCATCGAAAAAAACCAGGACCAGATCAGAAAGATTGATGATATGATCGGTGATACGCAGGGTGGAGGTGCGTTGGGCGTCGGCGTCAAAGCCCGGAGAGTCGATCATGATCCTCCCCCGCAGCTTCTCGGTGGGACAGGTCTTCAGCTGAAGGTAGGCATCGATCCGACGTCCCTCGCCGGAAACAACCTGTTCAATCTCATGGCTGATCTGGTAAAAAGGGAAACGGGGATCGGCGTCCAGGGCGAGGCCAGGCAGGGTGTGGATCTTGTCTTCGTTGCTGAAGCAGATCACCGTGAACTTGTCGTCCACCGCCTGATTGCCTGTCCTTTGCAGGGGCATCTCAAGGAAATGGTTGATAAAAGTTGACTTTCCGGCACTGAAGGTTCCCAGGACCGAAATCAGCGGCCACCAGGGAACCCGCGTGGCGAAGGACTCCTCGCGTTCGAGGATGCCCATGCGGTAGGCAACCCAATCAAGTTCCCGAAAACTTTGTACCACCTTGAGCAGGATCGGATTCTCCTCCTTCAGGTGTTTTTCCAGGCTGTTGAGCCTGCGGTCGATCTGCGTGGTGTTGCTTGTTGACATGAAGGTCTCCACAAGTCCAGGAGGGAAACGGTGCGGGATGGAACCCTTATCTGGTATAACCCAAACGGTATGGGCAACTCAATCGGTCAAGGTTCGCTCAATGTAGCATCGAACCTCCCAAATCACCCAATCTCTTTTTAGAGCAAAATTCGAGGTGACGCTATGGATAGGAATTCCCTGACAATTCGCGACAATCGCACCGGCAAGGAGGTGACTCTGCCGGTCATCGAGGGGTCCGAAGGCCCTCCTGTCGTGGAAATCAGTAATATTTTCAATGAATTTGGGTTATTTACACTCGATCCTGGTTTCCGCTCCACCGCCTCCTGCAAAAGCGACATCACCTTCATCGATGGCGACCAGGGAGTTTTGCTGCACCGGGGTTATCCCATTGAGCAGCTGGCGGAAAAAAGCAGTTACCTGGAAGTGTGTTATCTCTTGCTTTTTGGCCATCTTCCCACCCAGGCCGAGTTTTCCGACTTCAAACGCATCGTGACCCATCACACCATGGTCCACGAGCAGCTGCAAAAATTTTATCAGGGGTTCCGGCGCGATGCGCATCCCATGGCCATCATGGTGGGTGTGGTGGGAGCGCTGTCGTCGTTTTATCACGATGCCCTGGACGTTTCGGATCCCCACCACCGGGAGATTGCCGCCTATCGGCTGATCTCCAAGATGCCGACCATTGCCGCGTTTTCGTACAAATACGCCGTTGGCGAGCCTTTTGCCTACCCCCAAAACCGGCTCGGATTCGTCGAAAACTTTCTCCACATGATGTTTGCGGTGCCGTGCGAGACCTATCATGTCTCCCCGGTGTTGGTGCAGGCCATGGAGAAGGTCATGATTCTGCACGCCGACCACGAGCAGAATGCCTCGACCGCCACCGTGCGTCTGGCAGGATCGTCGCTGGCCAACCCCTTTGCCGCCGTTTCGGCCGGCATTGGTGCCCTGTGGGGACCGGCCCACGGCGGGGCCAACGAGGCCGTCCTCGACATGCTGGGACAGATTGGCCATCCCGATCGCATCGGTGAGTACATCACCCGGGCCAAGGATCCTCAGGACCCCTTCCGCCTGATGGGTTTTGGTCACCGGGTCTACAAAAACTATGACCCGCGCGCCAAAATTCTGCGTGTGGCTGCCCACGAGGTTCTCAAAGAGCTCGACCGCTCCGACGATCCACGCCTCCAGGTTGCCCTCAAACTGGAGCAGATCGCCCTGGAAGATGACTATTTCATCAAGAAGAAGCTCTACCCGAACGTCGATTTCTACTCGGGCCTCATTCTGTCGGCCATCGGCATCCCCACCAACATGTTCACGGTCATTTTCGCCCTGGCCCGCTCCGTCGGCTGGGTCAGCCAGTGGATGGAAATGATGGCCGAAAAGGGACAGTCGATCGGCCGCCCGCGTCAACTCTATACCGGAGCCAAGAAACGCGACTATGTCGCCATCGAAAATCGCGGCTGAAACCCCTGGGAATCCGGCACCGGGGGGATGTTTCCCCCCGATGCCGACATGACAGGGGTGTCGTCTGGCCTCCGTCCGCGTGGTCCCTTGCGAAAAATTTCTGTGTGACACACCGTTGACAGGTCGCATGGAAAATACATAGTGTCTCCTTCCCTTCGATTGGAAGATCGGGAACAAAGAACCCATCGCCTGGAGAACGACGTTGAAGCTGAACGGTGCAGAAATCTTTGTGCAGTGCTTGCAGGAAATGAATGTCCGGACCCTTTTCGGCTATCCGGGCGGGGCCATTCTCAACATCTACGATGAGATCTACAAGGCCAAGAACCTGCGCCACATCCTGGTTCGCCACGAGCAGGGCGCCGTCCATGCCGCCGACGGCTACGCCCGGGTCACCGGGGAGGTCGGGGTGGTGCTGGTCACCTCCGGACCCGGCGCCACCAACGCCGTGACCGGCCTGGCCACCGCCAACATGGACTCCATTCCGATCGTCTGTTTCAGCGGCCAGGTCTCCTCCAGTCTGATCGGCAACGATGCCTTCCAGGAGGCGGACACGGTGGGCATCACCCGCTCCTGCACCAAGCACAACTATCTGGTGAAGAGGGTGGAGGATCTGGCGCGCATCATCCGCGAGGCCTTCTACATCGCTCGCACCGGACGCCCGGGGCCGGTCCTCATCGACATTCCCAAGGATATCCTCACCCAGAAGACCGAGCATGTCTATCGGGACGGGCGCGTCGACATCCCCTCCTATCGCCCGACCATCGAGGGGCATACGGGGCAGATTCGTCGCGCCGTCAAGCTGCTGCAAAAGGCCCAGCGGCCAGTCATCTACACCGGAGGCGGCGTCATCCTCTCCAACGCCGCCCAGGAGCTGAAAGAGTTTGCCCACGCTCTCGGCGCACCCGTCACCAACACGCTCATGGGACTGGGCGGATTTCCCGGCTCCGATCCGCAGTTTCTGGGTATGCTCGGCATGCACGGCACCTACGAAGCCAACATGGCGGTCACCCGGTGCGATCTGCTCGTCGCCATCGGTGCCCGCTTCGATGACCGGGTCACCGGCAAAGTCTCCGAGTTTGCCCCGGAGGCCGAGATCGTCCACATCGACATCGACCCGACATCGGTCTCCAAGAACGTCAAGGTGGACATCCCCATCGTCGGCGATGTCAAACATGTCCTGGGCAAGATGATCGAGCTGGTCAACGACTCGACCTTTCGCAAACAAAAGCCCGACTATGCCCCCTGGTGGAACGAAATCGAGACCTGGCGGCGGCGGGAGTGCCTCAAATTCAACCAGGATGACAAGGTGATCCAGCCGCAGTCGGTCATCAAGACCCTGTACGAGCTGACGCATGGCAATGCCATCATCGTCACCGATGTGGGACAGCATCAAATGTGGGCGGCCCAGTTTTACCATTTCGACCGCCCGAGGCGTTGGTTGACCTCGGGGGGACTCGGCACCATGGGCTATGGTCTGCCGGCCGGTCTGGGCGCCATCGTCGCCAAACCCGACCAACCCATCTTTCTCATCTCCGGCGATGGCTCCATCCAGATGAACATCCAGGAGTTGGGAACCGCCCGGCAATACAAGCTCCCCATCAAGATCATCATCCTGAACAACAGCTTTTTGGGAATGGTCCGGCAGTGGCAGGAGCTGTTTTATGGCCGCCGCTACTCGGAGACCGATCTGTCGGACATGGCGGCGCCTGACTTCCAGAAACTGGCCGAGGCTTATGGTGCCACGGGTCTGCTGGCCGAGCGTCCGGATCAGATCGAGCCGGTGCTGCGCCAGACCATCGAAGCTCCCGGCATGGTGATCGCGGAGTTTCGCACCAACCGGGAGTGCAACGTCTATCCCATGGTGCCGGCCGGTGCCGCCATGAACGAAATGATCTTGTTGTAAGGGAGTCGCCATGAGACACGTTTTGTCGGTGTTGGTGAACAACGAGCCAGGGGTTTTGACCCGGGTCTCCGGGCTGTTTTCCGCCCGTGGTTTCAACATTGAGAGCCTCTCGGTGGCCCCGGTCGGCGATGGCACCACCTCGCGCATCACCATGGTGAGCCACGGCGACAGTCAGATCACCGAACAGATCACCAAGCAGTTGAATAAATTGATTCCGGTCATCCGGGTGGTGGACCTGACCGATGGTCCCCATGTAGAGCGGGAACTCATGCTGATCAAGGTCGCCGCCGAGCGGGACATGCGGGCCGAGATCATGCGTATCGCCGATATTTTTCGTTCGCGGGTTGTCGATGCCACCCAGGTCTCTTTCATTATCGAGGTGACCGGCGGCAGCGACAAGCTCGATGCCTGCCTCTCCATGCTCTCCCCGCTTGGGGTGGTGGAGATGGTGCGTACTGGCAAGGTGGCCATGTCGCGGGGCGAAAAGAAGACCTGAGAAAGAACAGTGTAACTATTCGGCATCCGGCAACGAATCGGATTTGGTTGAACAGCCCCTGAAATCGCTGCATGCAAGGAGAGTCGTTTCATGAAAGTCTATTATGATCGCGACGCCGATCTTGGTTTGATCAAATCGCGGAAAGTGGCCATTCTGGGTTATGGCTCCCAGGGCCATGCCCACGCACAAAACCTCAAGGACTCCGGTGTGCCGGTCGTGGTGGGTCTGCGGGCCGGATCCGGCTCCTGGCAGAAAGCCCAGAATGCCGGGTTGAACGTGGCCGAGGTCGCCCAGGCCGTCGCCGGAGCCGATGTGATCATGATGCTGGTCCCCGACGAACATCAGGCCCGCCTCTACCGGGAAGGGGTCGCCCCGCACCTGAAGCAAGGGGCCACCCTGGCCTTTGCCCACGGCTTCAACATTCACTTCGGCCAGATCGATCCCCCGGCCGGCGTCGATGTCATCCTCGCCGCGCCCAAGGGACCGGGACATCTGGTCCGCTCGGAGTATGTCAAAGGCGGCGGAGTGCCTGCCCTGGTGGCGGTGCAGCAAAACAGCTCCGGTCGTGCCCTGGAGACCGCCCTCGCCTACGCCTCCGCCATCGGTGGTGGCCGGGCCGGCATCATCGAAACCTCCTTCCGCGAAGAGACCGAAACCGACCTCTTCGGCGAGCAGGCCGTGCTGTGCGGCGGCATCTCGGCGCTCATCCAGGCCGGCTTCGAGACCCTGGTCGAGGCGGGCTACGCCCCGGAGATGGCCTACTTTGAATGCCTCCACGAGACCAAGTTGATCGTCGATCTCATCTACGAGGGGGGCATCTCCAACATGCGCTACTCCATCTCCAACACCGCCGAATATGGCGACCTGACCCGGGGTCCGCGCGTCATCACCGATCAGACCCGCCAGGAGATGAAAAAAATTCTCCGCGAGATTCAAACGGGAGAGTTTGCCCGGGAGTGGATCGCCGAAAATCAGGCCGGGGGTCGCGCCAGATTCCTGGCCATGCGCCGCCTCGGTGAGGAGCATCCGGTCGAGGAGCTGGGCCGCAAACTGCGCGCCATGATGCCCTGGATCCAGAAAGGCAAGCTGGTGGACAAATCAAGGAACTGAGTCCACAATAAGCCACTGTGTACAGGGTGGATGCAGGAGTCGACAGTCAGGAAGTCGGAGGTCATCGATGCGTATCCCCATAGCCCGAGAGGGTTGGCCCTTCATCGCTGCCTTTGCCGTGGTGGCTGTGGTGATTTCGCGTCTTTGCCCCACCATCTGGGGGGATATTCCCCCCTGGCTCCTGACCTTTTGGTGCGTCTGGTTTTTCCGCGATCCGGAACGCGCCACGCCCCAGGATGCCGATCTCCTGATCGCTCCCGCCGATGGCCGGGTCATCGTGGTGGAAGAGGTCGCCGCCGCGCCCCTGTCCGGACAACCGGCGCGCAAGCTCTCCATCTTCATGAATGTTTTCAGCGTTCACGTCAACCGCATGCCCGCTGCCGGGCGCATCCTGCGCCAGGTCTATCATCCGGGCCGCTTTTTCAATGCCGCCCTGGCCAAGGCCTCCACGGAAAACGAACGCATGGAACTCCTGCTGGAGACCACTGCCGGTCTGGTTGTCGTCGTCCAGGTGGCGGGGCTGGTCGCCCGCCGCATCGTCTGCCGGGCCGGAGAAGGAAGCCAATGGTCGCGTGGCGAAAGGTTCGGACTGATCCGTTTTGGCTCCCGGGTCGATCTCTATCTGCCGTTGTCCGCCCAGATCCCTTTGACCATCGGTGATCAAACCCGGGCCGGCGAAACCATCGTCGCCCGGCTGGAGTCCCCCCGTGCAAACCCCTGAACCGCGTCCCAGCAAACGGGTCTATATCCTGCCCAACCTTCTGACCACAGGGGGGTTGTTTTTCGGCTTCTATGCCATCATGAGCTCCCTGGATGGCAGGGTCGAACGCAGTGCCATTGCCATCCTGGTGGCCGGCATCTTCGACCTCCTCGATGGCCGGGTGGCCCGGGCCACGGGTGGCGTCTCCGCCTTTGGCAAAGAGTATGACAGCCTGGCCGATTTTCTCTCCTTTGGCATTGCCCCGGGGGTGCTGGTCTATCAATGGTCTCTGGCTCCTTTCAGTCGCTTGGGCATGGCCGGGGCCTTTCTGTTCATGGTGTGCGGTGCGCTGCGGCTGGCCCGCTTCAACGTCCAGCACTATGTGCAGGATGAACGATTGTCGCGCCGCTATTTTCAGGGGTTGCCGGTCCCGGCGGCGGCGGGGGTGCTGGTGGCCACCATCCTGTTTTACCTCGACATGGGCGTCCAACCCTGGAAAGGCGGCACCGCCGAACGCACCCTCCTGCACTGGGGACCGTTGATCACCACCTATGTTCTGGCCTTTCTCATGGTCAGCACCATCCGGTTTCGCAGCTTCAAGGATATCACCTGGCATCGGGAGCGCCCCTTTTTCGCCCTGGTGATCACGGTGCTGTTCATCGCCATCCTGACCATCGACATGCCCATCACCCTGTTCGTGGTGGGGTTGTTCTATCTCGCCTCGGCCTTCCCAAGCCATCGCGAATATCGTCAACTGCTGGCCGAGGGCAAAGAGACCCCCGGCGACGAGGTAAAAGATTTGTCTATCTGAAACGTGTCTGTTCGATACCCCAGGAAAAAGAATTTTTTTAAAGACTGGGATGGGGATCCAAGGGGAAGGGCTGTGCCCTTCCCCTTGGCGGGGTTTGGGGCGGAGCCCCAATGAAGTCTTTCTTCCTGAATCTTTTTTTGTTTTCCAATGAGGGGTGCTGAATGGTCACTGGGGAAAAAGATTTTGTTGGGGCTTCGCCCCAAACCCCGTTGGAAGCATGAAAGATTTTGTTGGGGCTTCGCCCCAAACCCCGTTGGAAGCATGAAAGACTTTGTTGGGGCTTCGCCCCAAACCCCATTGGGGCTTCGCCCCAAACCCCGTTGGAAGCATGAAAGACTTTGTTGGGGCTTCGCCCCAAACCCCACCGGGGCTTCGCCCCGGACCCCACCAAGAGGAAGGGCACAGCCCTTCCTCCTGGACCTCCATCCCAGTCTTTCAAACGTTTTTGGATTTTTGTGTTTTTGGACAAATTTTGGACGGAACTAAAGATCATGGCCAACGAACGCATCATCATCTTCGATACCACCCTGCGCGACGGAGAACAATCCCCCGGCGCCTCCATGAACGTGGAGGAGAAACTGCGCATCGCCCGCCAACTGGAAAAGTTGCGCGTCGATGTCATCGAGGCCGGTTTTCCCATCGCCTCGCAAGGGGACTTTGACAGCGTTCGGGCCGTGGCCACCGCCATCCGGGAGTGCAGCGTCGCCGGCCTGTCGCGCGCCCGCAACGAGGATATCGATCGCGTCTGGGAGAGCCTCCAGGGCGCCGCCAATCCGCGTATTCACACCTTCATTGCCACCAGCCCCATCCACATGCAGCATAAACTGCGCATGCAGCCGGATGCCGTCGTCGAAGCCGCCGTCGCTGCCGTGCGCCACGCCTGTAAATATACCTCCAACGTCGAGTGGTCCGCCGAAGATGCCGGGCGCGCCGACATGGATTTTCTCTGTCGCATCGTCGAGGCGGTCATCGAGGCCGGCGCCACGACGGTCAACATTCCTGACACTGTCGGCTACACCCTCCCCCACGAATACGGCGCCCGCATTCGCACCCTCATGGAACGGGTGCCCAACATTCACCAGGCGGTCATCTCGGTCCACTGCCACAACGACCTGGGCCTGGCGGTGGCCAACTCCCTGTCGGCCATCCTCAACGGAGCCAGGCAGATTGAATGCACCATCAACGGCCTCGGCGAACGGGCCGGCAATGCCTCCCTGGAAGAGGTGGTCATGGCCCTGCGCACCCGCCGCGACAGCCTCCCGTTCGAAATCGGCGTGGAGACGACAGAGATCATGCGTTCGTCCCGGCTGGTCTCCACCATCACCGGCTTTCCGGTGCAGCCCAACAAGGCGATCGTCGGAGCCAACGCCTTCGCCCACGAATCGGGCATTCACCAGGATGGCGTCCTGAAAAATGCCTCCACCTACGAAATCATGACCCCCGCCTCGGTCGGACTCACCACCAACAATCTGGTCCTCGGCAAACACTCGGGGCGACATGCCTTTCGCGACAAGTTGCAGGGCCTGGGCTACAATCTGACCGATGAACAACTCACCCTCACCTTCCAGCGCTTTAAAAGTCTGGCCGATAAAAAGCAGGATCTGTACGATGAGGATATCAAGGCCCTCGTCGAAGATGAAGTGGTGCGGGTCTCCGACCATTTCCGCCTGATCCGCCTGCATGTCACCTCCGGCACCCGTGATACGCCTGTCGCCGTGGTGGAGTTGGAGATCGGCGGCGAAACCTGCCATGGTTCCAGCTGGGGCGACGGTTCGGTGGAGGCAGTCTTCAAGGCCATCGGCCACGCCGTCCCCATGGCACGCGATACGGTGTTGTCCCTCTATCAGGTGCAGGCGGTGACCGGCGGCATGGATGCCCAGGCCGAGGTGACCGTGCGCCTCACCCTGGAGGATGCGCGTGTCAATGGCCAGGGAACCGATTATGATGTCATCATCGCCTCGGCCAAAGCCTATATCAACGCCTTGAACAAGCTTGCCACCAAACGAGGCGATATTCGCCGGGGAGTTTAAACTTGGCACGTTACTTGTTTGTCATATGAAGAGGAATGGCTTTTACCATGAGGGTCGCGTGGCGACTCTCATGATCGGAGGGTGGAGGGAGGCGTCCCCCATCCATGGGAGCTTACCGTGAAGGTCGCGTAGCGACTCTCATGATCGGAGGGTGGAGGGAGGCGTCCCCCATCCATGGGAGCTTGATGGGAGGATGACTCCATGACGATCCGCCGTGTGGACCACTCGGGCAAGTCGCTCGCCAACTCGAGTGTCAAGAAACAATCCCGGACCAGCGAAGGGACCCCGGGGGAAAAATTTACCCGGGTGATGGACGCTCTTGCCCCCATGGAAGGCCCCCATGCCGTCAACCCGGCCGACGAGGTGCTGCCCGCCGACAGCGACTCCTCCTCGCGCCAGAGACGACAACAGCTCCAGCAGACCGATGAGCTGCTCGACTCGTTGCAGGAGCTGGAACAGGGTCTCCAGGGCAAGGATCCCCAGCAAGAGGAAAAAGGAGGGCAGGAGGAAGATTTGACCGAGCAGGCCCGCCTCCGCCTCCGGGAGACCCGCGACCAGGCCCTGCGCTCGCTGACCGAGACCCCCGCCAAGGGCGAAGAGCGCGATCTTTTGCATCGCACAGCCGTTTTGGCTACAGTAGAACTGGCCAAAACGGATCGGGGAGATTATAAGTAAACCCCACCGATTCTCCTCCTTCCACCCGCAGCTGAAAGGCGATCGGCCAGGCCCAACCGGCCCGGTGTGATCCCGAATTCGAGTCCCTTGGAACATATAAGAAATTTTTCCATCATCGCCCATATCGACCACGGCAAGAGTACCCTGGCCGACCGCCTGCTTGAAACAACCGGCGCGTTGACGAAACGCGAAATGACCGAACAGGTTCTCGACAGCATGGACCTGGAACGGGAACGGGGTATCACCATCAAGGCCCACTATGTGCGCTTGAATTATCGAGCCAGGAACGGCGTTGATTATATTCTCAATCTGATCGACACCCCCGGACATGTCGATTTTTCCTACGAGGTCTCCCGCTCCCTCGCCGCCTGCGAAGGCGCCCTGCTCGTGGTCGACGCGGCACAAGGGGTCGAGGCCCAAACCCTCGCCAATGTCTACCTGGCCCTGGATCACGACCTCGAAATCATCCCCATTCTGAACAAGATCGATCTCCCCTCCGCCTCTCCCGACCTGGTACGCAAGCAGATCGAGGAGATGGTCGGACTCGACGCCAGCGAAGCCATCCCCACCTCGGCCAAGACCGGCGTCGGCATCCAGGAGATCCTGGAGGCCATCGTCCACAAGATTCCCCCGCCTCGCGGCGATCGCCAGGCAGTCCTGAAAGCCCTCATCATCGACTCCTGGTATGACAACTATCTGGGGGTGGTCTGCCTGGTGCGGGTGGTTGACGGCACCCTGGAGGTGGGCCAGAAAATTCGCCTGATGAGCAATGGCCGCGAAGTGCAGGTGGATCGCCTTACCCTGGCCATGCCGGCGATGACCGATACCCGCACCCTGGGCGCCGGTGAGGTGGGATGCGTCATGGCCAGCATCAAAGTGGTCGCCGATGCCAAGGTCGGCGATACCATCACCGATGCCCGCCGCCCGGCCACCACCCGCCTCGAAGGATTCAAGGAGGTCAAGCCGATGGTCTTCGCCGGCCTCTATCCGGTGGACTCCGGCGACTATGAAAATCTCAAGGTGGCCCTGGACAAGCTCTCCCTCAACGACTCCGCCTTCGCTTACGAGCCAGAGACCTCGCCCGCGCTCGGTTTTGGCTACCGTTGCGGCTTTCTCGGCATGCTGCACATGGAGATTGTCCAGGAGCGCCTCGATCGCGAATTCAACCTCGATCTCGTCACCACCGCGCCCACCGTTGTCTATCAAATTCTCATGACCGACGGCTCTCTGCGCGAAATTCACAACCCCTCCGACCTGCCGCCCACCACCAAGGTGCACGAGATCCAGGAACCCTACATCCACGCCTCGATCATGGCTCCGGCTGAATACATGGGCGCCATCATGAAGCTGTGCAACGACCGGCGCGGCACCCAGAAAAATCTCACCTACGCCACCGAAACCCGCGCCCTGCTGGAGTACGAACTCCCCCTGAACGAAGTGGTTCTCGACTTTTTCGACCGACTGAAATCGATCTCGCGCGGCTACGCCTCCCTGGATTATGAGGTGCGCGAGTATCGCCCGGCGGATCTGGTCAAGCTGGACATCCTGATCAACGGCGAACCTGTGGATGCCCTGTCGATCATCGTCCATCGCGCCAACAGCTTCCACAAAGGACGCGAGCTGGCTAAACGCATGAAAGAGGTGATCCACCGCCAGATGTTCGAGGTCTCCGTGCAGGCGGCCATCGGTGCCAAGGTGATCGCCCGGGAGACCGTCAAGGCCCTGCGCAAAAATGTCACCGCCAAGTGCTACGGCGGCGACATCACCCGCAAACGCAAACTCCTCGAAAAACAAAAAGCCGGCAAAAGACGCATGAAACAGATCGGCAAAGTGGAAATTCCCCAGGAGGCCTTTCTGGCCGTCTTGCAAGTGGAGTAGCGTCATACCAATTTGCAGTCGATGCGAGAACGAGGCAGCAAGGAGGAGGCGACGAGACAGTACGTGTTGGGTACGGTGAGGAGCCGACGACGCGGCTAACGAAGTTATCGCGATGAATGCAAATGGGTATCAGGCCCGGAAAATGCACACCTCCCCCAAACCACTCTCCCCCGGAACACCCTCCGGACCATCAGCCAAGTCATACGCGGATCGGGCAGACATGAATAACAAGGGCATTACCAAAAGGCATCTCCAGCACGGCATCCTGTTCATCCTCGCCGGGACGTTCATGTTTGGCAGCTACATGGTCCTCGGCATCGATACCCTGGAAGAGCGCATGGGACCCGCTCCCATGGCCGGTCTGGGCATGGTGGCCTTTGGTCTCTTTCTGCTGCTGCCCGGCCAGCGCCTCCTCGATCAACCATCCTGGTTTCGTGAATATTACGACGCCATCGTTTTGGCGGTCGGCATTGCCCTCTTCGTTCGTACATTTATCATCGAACCCTTCAAGATTCCTTCCGGCTCCATGATTCCCACCCTGCTGGTCGGTGATTACCTCTTTGTCAACAAGCTCTCCTACGGGCATCGCATCCCCTTTACCGGCGAGCGGGTTTTGTTCGGCCGGGGACCGCAACGCGGCGATATCGCCGTCTTCGAGTATCCCAAGGAACCCAACAAGGATTATATCAAACGCATCATCGGCCTGCCCGGCGACCGGGTCGTCTACGACCACAAACGGCTCTTCATCAACGGCAACCCGGTGGCCTACACCATTTCAGGTTCCTTCTCCTACCAGAATGAGCGTGGCTACGAAATCAGCGCCGAGCAGCGACAGGAAAAACTCGAACAGGCACCGCACAGCATTCTGGTGCAAAACCAAATGGATTTCATCGATAAACGCACTGAAGTGGTCGTGCCTCCCGGCCACTATTTTGTCATGGGAGACAATCGCGACAACAGCAATGACTCGCGCATCTGGGGTTTTGTCCCCAGTTATCGGCTGGTAGGCAAGGCCGTGGCCCTCTTCTGGTCCTGGGACGCCAACGCCTCGTCTCCACGCTGGAAACGGGTGGCCAGTTCCGTGGAGTAGAGAGTTGCAACTCGATATCCTGCAAAGCAATTTCGGTTACCATTTCAAGAACCAGGAACTCTTGCAGCAGGCGTTGCGGCATCGTTCGAGCCTGCCCCCGACGGGAGAGAACCAGCCGGGCGCCACTCTGCCGTGGCACAACGAACGGCTGGAGTTTCTCGGCGATGCGGTTTTGAATCTGTTGATCTCGGAGCTGCTTTTCAACCAGTTTCCGGATCTCGACGAGGGGGCGCTCTCCCGCTGGCGGGCCACCCTCGTCAACACCGACTCTCTGAGCCACTTCAGCCGCAAAATTGACCTGGGCAACTGCCTGCACATGGGGCACGGCGAGGCCCTGAGCGGTGGCCGCGAAAAAAACTCCATCCTGGGCAATGCCATGGAAGCCGTTCTGGGGGCCATCTATCTGGACGGCGGCCATGACGCTGTCCGGGAGGTGGTCAGGAAGATGTTTACCGCGACCATTGCCGCCATGCAAACCGGGCAACCCGGCAAGGATTTCAAGTCCCTCCTGCAAGAAAAGCTTCAGGGCCTGGGGCGTCCCCTGCCCATCTATCGGGTCATCCAGGCGGAAGGTGCACCGCATCAACGCACCTTCACCGTCGAGTGCGCAGCCGATGGATTGCCCCCGGGACAGGGCCAAGGGTCCACCAAACGCAGCGCCGAGCGCGAAGCCGCCCGCATGGTCCTCGATCTCTGGCCTTTGGACGTGTGAATTGCGTCCATCCGGTCATGCATATTTCCCCAAATAAAATGATCGAAAAACCGAGTCTGCCTCTTTTTTCTTTTCTGGCAACCGGATTGATTTTTATCGCCCTGACGGCCACCACCTGGTTGCGCTGGGCCGATCCCGTCATGGATTTTGGCCGGGAACTCTATTATCCCTGGCAAATTCTCCATGGCAAAATATTGCAGAGGGATCTCTATCAAATATTTGGTCCCTTCTCCGATTATTTCAATGCGTTATGGATGGCCATCGGTGGCGAAACGGCACATACCCTGTTTATCGTCAACCTGATTCTGGCCGCCTGTGCCACCTTTGTCATCCTGTCTCTCTTCGGAACATGGTTGGGGTGGCTTCCAGGATTTTTGGCTGCTCTGGGCTTCATGGTTTTGGGGGTGTTTTCCCACACCCTGAAGTTGAACAGCTTCAATTTTATCGCCCCTTACGGCCATGCCGCCACGCACGGTTTCATCGTTGCACTGACAGCGTTGACGGCCCTTCTGTCCTACGTTCGGCGCGGAAACACCGCTGGTTTGTATGTGGCCGCCCTGCTGACCGGCATCTGCTTTTTGATCAAGCCCGAATATTTTCTCGCCCTGGTCGTCAGTGGCAGTGCGGTGGCCCTGGGCATGGCAGCCTGTTACCCCCTGCGGTGGCAAGACTCCCTCCGTCACGCCATGGGTGTGCTTCTGACCTTTTTTCTGCCCTCCCTGCTTTTTTTCGGTTATTTTCTCACCGTCCTGCCCCTCGACTCGGCATTGCAGGCAGTGGGGGGAGCATGGATGTTTCTCAAATCCGGATATGTCGTCAGCTCCTATTTCCAAAAAACCATCTCCGGCATCAATCACCTGGAAAGAAACCTTTTCCTGGCTCTGTTCTCCGCTGCCATACTGCTCGGTTGGACTCTGACGACCTACTGGGTCAGTCGCGTCAAGGTGCATGCGCTGCCAACCCTGCTCATCTGTTTCATCGCCCTGACCTGGCCTCTGCTCTTCGTTTTGCGCCACGGATGGTCCTTTTTCAGCGTCGTCCTGGTGCCACGTGGACTTATGATCTTCACCTGTCTGACTCTGGTTCTCATCGCGTTTGGCTACCGAATGGCACGAACAGACCATAAAACCCGGGAGCCGATGTTTTTCATGGGTATTTGGAGTATTTTTTCCCTGACATTGCTCTTGCGTAAATTCTTTGACACCACATTGACCGGCTATGGGTTTGTGTTGGTCACTCCGGCTTTCCTTGGCTTCATCGGTTTGCTGACCGGGATGATCCCTCTTTGGATGACCCATCGAGGAGATTTTGGCAGGGCGAAAATGACCAGGGGAATTCACACCGCTTTCGTGGTGTTCGTCGTGGCTGGTGTCTGGCACTGCTCACAGGCATACCATCAGCGCACGACCTATGAGATCGGCACCGGAAACAACCGCATGCTGGCCCTTCCTCCCTCCATCTATCTCGGATCTCTCGTGCATGCCCATGTCGCCCATTGGGCCAGGCAGCAGCTGCGTTCGGGAGAGACTCTGGTGGCCATTCCCGACGGCCTGATCTTTAACTTTTTCTACCAGGCGATCAATCCAACCCGGGTCTACAGCTTCCTGCCCTCCGACCTCGCATGGAAGGGAGAAAATTATTTCATCGAAGAGATACAAAGGGGTCGCCCACGGTACATCCTTTTCTGGTCCCGCCCCACCGAAGAGTACGGTTATCCCTTCATGGGCAGTCCCAACGGGTTTGGTCTTGGTATCATCGCCTGGTTGAAACAAAACTATCGCCCCGTCTACCATGAAGAAAACGGGTTCTCTCTGGATCATCCAGAGAAGAAGGGCTTGATCATTCTGAAGACAAGAGAAGACGACGGCCAATCCCCAACCAGATAGTGTGCAACCACAAAAAAACGACGTGTCCCAAAACAGACGCGATTTGAATGCGCTCGCCCTGCTGCCTCTTGCGTCTTCCCTGAAACAATTTTATATTTTAATATATAATCATCAGGAGTGGGCGCCATGCGCAGCCTTGTATCGATCCATCGGAGAGGGTACCAACCATGCAGACACGTCTTGATCTGGCCATCGCGCGCAATGTCCACCTGAACTGGGAACTCAAACTGGAAAATCTGGACCAGACCGGACAAGGTGACATCGCCCTGCAATCCCACGAGGATTGTGAACTGGGCCTCTGGCTGCATACCATCGGCATGGAAAAATATGGATCCGACAATACCATCCATGAACTGATCCGCACCCACAAACGCTTTCACAAAAGCGCGGAGGCGGTGGTTGCCAACCTGACATCTCCCCAGGGAGGAGCAAAACTGGCCATGGCCGATGTGCGAACCATGAGTCGGGAGATCATTCTCCTGCTCACCCACATGGAGCTGAATGCCCTTGAAAAGAGCCGCTCCGTTCCGGCGGCAACCCACCACCCTCTGCGCAATTTATTGCGCCGTCTCTTTGATGGTCCGCAGTTTGCCACCCCGGACGATCACAAAGTTCTCGAAATCAGCCATGCCCGCCTGCAACATCTGCGCTGGACCCTGGCCATGCCGGAGGCCTTTCGCCATTGGGGAGACGATGCCGTCCTCGAACCCGCCGAGACGTGCGCCCTGGGGGTCTGGATCCATGCCGTCGGCATGCGGCGCCATCGCGACGTGCCGGCCATCGCCCTTTTGGATCAGATGCACAAATCCTTTCACGACAAGGCCACAGCCACCATGCTCGCCTTGCGCAAACGCAACGGCCCCATGGCCGACCATGCCTATCGTGACATGCTCGACCTGAGCCGCGAGACCATCTATCTGCTGGCCATGCTTGAGTTTCAACTCCTGGATACCGATTCCATCGCCAAGACCAGGAGCATTCTCGACGACGCAACACCCTGACTCTCATACCCATTTTCAGTCGATGCGCGAACGAGGCAGCGAGGAGGAGTCAACGGGACGGTACCTGTTGGGTACGCTGAGGAGACGACGATGCAGCCAACAAAGTTATCGCGATGAATGCAAATGGGTATCAGGCGTCTTTCTGTTGCAGGGCCATCAGGGCCTTATCCACTTCCAGGGTCAGCTCCTGGAGAATGGCGGCAGACTCGGTCCAGTTTTTCATGTCGGCCTTGCCGCCGAGCAGCATGGCCTTGACCCGCACCCGGGTCGCTCCCACCTCCAGGGCCGCCTCCTTGAACCAGGTCACCATCCTGCGAATCTGTACAGGATCTTGCCCGGCGATGGCCTGTTGCAAAGCGCGCAACTGACCAGGCCCCTCTTCCAGAAAACGCACCCGGCTGCGGGCAATGCTCTCCGGATCACCCGCCACGGCCTTCAAAACAGGGGTTTCGGCAACCTGAGAGGGTTTGCTGGTCGCCTCTTCCAGCCGGGAACCATAGGGGGCAATGGCCTCCAGCAGCTCCTCAAAACGGTAAGGCTTGCGCAGAAAACCATTCATCCCCGATTGCAGACAGCGTTGCCGCTCCGACTCCATGGCGTGGGCCGTCACGGCAACGATGGGAATGTGGCGTTTCTCCTCGGCCACCCCATGACCGCCACGAATACAACGGGTGGCCTCATAACCATCCATCTCCGGCATGTGCAAATCCATCAAGATCACGTCAAACAGATTGGCGGCGATGGCCACCAGGGCATCCTTGCCGTTGCCGACCACCGTGACCCGGTGACCGGCCCGTTTGAGAATCGTCAGGGCCAGTCTCTGGTTGTTGAACGTATCCTCGACCAGCAAAATGTTGAGCGGGGATACCCTCCGGAGAGGCAACGGGGATGAAACGATACCCGGCTGTTTGTCCTTGTCGTCCGGCAAACGCCCGAGGATTTGCATGATGTGTCGCCAAAGAGAGTATTTTTTCACCGGCTTGCGGCAACAGATGCGGTTGTCGGCCCTGCACAGATGGCTGACATCGTCGATACGCCGGTGCGTGGGCAACAAAACGATCAGTTTACCGCGCCAACCAGGCAGCCCTTCCAGATTGTGCAGCAGGGCGGCATCCTGATCGGGAAAACCATGGTCGAGGATGACCACATCGAAAGGTTGATCGGGCGCACGACCTGCCAGGGCAGCCTTCAGTTGTGCCATATCGGTCGCCGTCGTGACGTCGATACCAAACGTGTGCAACGTCTCCTGTATCACCTCCTGACCATGAAGACTCTTCCAGGCAACCAGAGCTGAAACCCCCTGCAATTCCAGGCACCTGTCCTGATATCTGCGCTCTTCCAGAATCTGGTCCGGATCGACCAGGCAACGCTGACCAATGCCAAAACGCACCGTGAAATGGAAAAGACTCCCGTGGTTGAGGTGACTCTCCACTCCGATCGTGCCGCCCATCAACTCCACCAGATGGCGGCTGATGGTCAATCCCAGGCCGGTACCGCCAAAATGGCGGGTGATGGAGCCATCGGCCTGGGTAAAACGCTCAAAAATAGTCTCCAGCCGACTGGCAGGAATACCAATCCCGGTATCCTGCACCGCAAAGCGCACCAGGCAGCTCTCCGGTGTTGGCTCTGCCTCCTCCACCAGGGTCACCTGCAACAGGATCTCGCCGCTTTCGGTAAATTTGATGGCATTGTTGATCAGGTTGATGAGGATTTGATTCAGACGCAGGGGATCGCCGATCAGGGTTTTCGGCACCTGGGGAGAGAGATGACACAAAAGCTCCAGCTCTTTTTCGTGGGCCCGGAGAGCCAGGGTTTCGCAGGCAGCCTCCAGACGACCAAGCAGATCGAAGGAGATTTTTTCCAACCGCAGATAGCCGGCATCGATCTTGGAAAGCTCCAGGATGCTGTTGAGCAACTCCAGCAGGGAGCGCGATGCGGTCTGGACAATCTCCAGATATTCGCGTTGCTCCTGGGCGGGACCGGCATCCAGGAGCAGATCGGTCATGCCCATGATGGCATTCATGGGGGTCCGGATTTCATGGCTCATGTTGGCCAGGAATTCGCTTTTGGCGCGATTGGCCGTTTCGGCGGCAACCAGGGCCAGCTCCAGATCCCTGGTGCGTTGTTGAACGAGGGCCTCCAGGTTGTCGCGTTGCTCTTTCAGGTCGAGGTGATTTTTGACCCGGTGGCGCACAATATCCGGATTGAAGGGCTTGGTGATATAATCGACCGCGCCCATGCCCAGGCCCCTGGTTTCGTCCTCCACCTCTTTTCTGGCCGTGACAAAAATCACGGGAATATCGCTGGTCCTGGCATCATCCTTGAGTAACTGGCACACCTGATAACCATTCATCTCCGGCATCATGATATCGAGCAGGATGATGTCGGGTGGATTGTCCGACTGGGCAATCTTCAGGGCCTGTCTGCCATTGAGAGCGATGCGCCGTTCGTACTCGGGAAGGATACCGATCAGAATGTCGATATTGGTGCGCTGATCATCGACAATGAGAACCTTTTTTTTGGGTGGCGAGCTGTTCATGGGTCGCTCTCTCCCAGGTTGATATCGAGTCTCACGGCCATCTTGACCAAGGTTTCCAGCGCTTTTTCAAATTCGTAGCGTTCAAGCTGTGCGGCCATCCTGCCCAAACCAGATCCCAGGGGGGTGGTGGAAAACTCCTCGCGCATACCTTTCAAGAGATCCTGAGCCGCAAAATTATAATCGGCAAGGTATTGTGCCAACTTTTGCATCAGGGGAGCAAGACGCTCGCGAACCGAAGAGGGCAAGGCATCCATGGGCAAGGTCGGCGGCGTCTGATCGTCGTCCTGGTCCGCGAGGTGGGACAGGGCGTAGAGCAACGGCTTCAGGTGTGCCGCAAAGGCGGTCAGCGTCGCCTGTGGATTGTGCCGGTTCTTGATGGCCAGTTCGAGATCCCTGGCCGCCTGTTGCAGGGGGATGGCACCAATATTGCCGGCCACCCCCTTGATGGCATGGGTCAGGTGGGCTGCCGTATGCAGGTCACTCTCCCGCAAAGCGCCGGTGATGCGATCCAACAGGTCGGCCTGCTCCTCCTGGAAACGCGCCAGCAGGCTCAGATACAGGGTGCGATTGCCGCCGACACGCCGCAAGCCATCGACGCTGTCCAAACCCGGTATCTCCGGCAGGTCGACCGGGGTCTCGGCGTCATCGGCGATGGCCTGGGGCACAGAGATGGGCCCGACCAGACGACTCAACAAACCATAGAGTCGCTCCGGGCGAATCGGTTTGGCCAGATGGTCGTTCATGCCGGCTTCCAGGCAACGACGTTTGTCGTCGGCCATGGCGTGGGCGGTCATGGCGATCACCGGCAGGTCGCGGAAACGCGGATCGGCACGCATGCGCCGCGCCGTTTCCAGGCCATCCATGACCGGCATCTGTATGTCGAGCAGGACCGCCTCGTAGGTGCTGCGTTCCAGCAGATCGAGGACTTCCTGACCATTGTTGGCAACATCGACGTAGAGTCCGACCCGTTCGAGAATCTCCCGGGCCACCTGCTGGTTGATGTCGTTGTCATCGGCAAGCAGGATGCGTGCGCCGCCAATCCTTCTCGAGGTCTCCACCTCTTCGGCCAGCACCTTGGCCTGGCGGTTGCGCTTCGGGGTCTGTTCGCCGAACACCTTCTGGATCGCTTCCAGAATCTGGGAACGGGTGACCGGCTTGTGGATGAAGGCGTCGATCCCGGCGGCGAGGGCCTCCTGCTCGGTTTCATCATCACCAAAGGCGGTGAGCATGATCACCCTCGCCCGCGCACTGGGAGGAGGCATTCTGGCCTGGGTTGCCCAAATTTTTTTGGTAATCTCGATGCCGTTTTGACCGGGCAGACGCCAATCCATGATCACCAGGGGAAAGGGACGATGTTCGGCGTGAGCGGTGAGCATTTCCGTCAGGGCCGCCTCGCCCGAGTCCACCGTCACCGCCTCCAGACCAAACGACCCCAGAATGCCCCGCAACATCTCCCGCGTCGCACCATTGTCATCCACGGCCAGGACGCGCATGCCGTGAAAACGTCTGGCCATGATCACGCGATCCTGGTGCAGGGGGGGACGCCACTCCAGGGGAATATGGAAGGAAAAAGTGCTGCCCACCCCTGGTGTGCTCTCGGCGTGGATGGCACCGTGCATCAATTCGACCAACCGCTTGCAGATGGTCAACCCCAGGCCGGTGCCGCCATACCTCCGGGTCGTGGAACCATCGGCCTGCACGAAAGGCAAAAACAGGTGCGGCAGGCGATCCTGATCGATGCCGATCCCGGTATCCTGCACCTGGCAGGTCAATTCGACGCTGTTGTCGCCCGTGTCGCGCATGGTCATGCGCACGGCGATGGTTCCGCCCTCGGTAAACTTGATGGCATTGCGAATCAGGTTGATAAGGATCTGTTCCAGACGTTGTTCGTCGCCAAAAAAGGCGCGATGGATCTCGACGGGGGCATAGAAGACCAACTCGATGCCCTTTTCCATCGTTTGCATGCTGAACAGCTCGGCCAGGCGGTCGATCAAATCCTGGGGATCGAACACCACCGGATCCAGCTCCAACTTGCCCGCCTCCATCTTGGAAAAGTCGAGGATGTCGTCGATCAATCCCATCAGGGTGTGGGAGGCCCGCTGCACCTTGCTCAAATAGTCGGCCAACCTGGGTGACAGCTCGGTCTTCAGGGCCAGCTCGGTAAAACCGATGATGGCGTTCATCGGGGTACGAATTTCATGGCTGGTGTTGGCGATGAACTCGCTTTTGGCCCGGCTGGCCGACTCGGCCACCTGCAGCGTCTCTTCGAGAGATTTCAGCAACTGGCGACGTTGGGTGATATCCTGGAGAAAGGCGGTGAACTGGAGATGATCTTCGTGGCGAATGGCGGTGATGGCTATTTCCAGATCGACGATGTCACCATTGGCCCGCAGTCCAGGCAGTTCCAGACGACGTTTGAGAACGGGATCCTTTTTTTCCCGGGTTGTCCAGCGCATGACGGCACGCTGGTGCTGCTCCCGCAGGTGCGGGGGAATGATGTATTCATGGGCGAGCTGCCCCATGACCATCTCTTTGTTGTAACCGAACAAAACCTCGGCAGCGGGATTGAAACCCGTCACATAGCCGCGATGATCGGTCGTGACGATGGCATCCAGGGCATTTTCCAGGATGGCCTGGTGCCGTTTGACCAGGCTCTCCTGACGCTTGACCAGCTGTTCGGTCTCCCGATGCCGGTCAATCATTTCGATGGTCTGGAACACCCGACACAACAGCTCCTCGTTGCGAAACGGCTTGGCGAGAAAGTCATTGGCCCCGGCCTTGATGAAACGACTGGCCAGATCGCCATTGTCGTGGGCCGAAAAACCGATCACGGCCAGCTCTTCCGGAGAAAATTGACCACGAATCTTGCGCGTCAATTGAAAGCCGTCCATGCCAGGCATCTGGTAGTCGGTCAGCACAATCTGGATCGATGCCTCAGCCATTTGCCGCAGGGCATCGGCCCCATCGGCCGCCTCCAGAACCTGAAAGCCGTACCGCTGCAACAGACCAGCAAGAATTTTTCGTGCACTGCGGGAGTCGTCAACCACCAGAACCCGGGCACGATGGTTGCGCAAAAAACGTTTGATGAAGTAAATGACGGAACTGACGACGTTGATATTGTCCTTGATGAAATAGTCGAGCACTCCCTGGGAGAGAATGCGATCCCGCAGCTCCGGGTGGTACTCCCCGGTCAGGACCACACTGGGAATGCCCTGGCGCAAGACAAAATCGACAATCTCGCCATCGAGGGCATCGGGCAGATAGAGATCGAGAACACCCAAGGCAAACGGTTTGCCGACCTGGGCCACGGCCTGCGTCGCCTCGGCCAGAGAACGCGCCCAAATCACCTCCAAACCCAACGCGCTGGCGATGCGGCCCTGGAGAATCTCCCCAAAACTTTTTGAGTCTTCAACGACGAGGAGTGATTTCATGAGGCGGTCTGTTTTTCTTCCTCCATGGTCACATTAAACCGCGTCTATTTTGGGACACGTAGTTTTTTGTGATCGAAAAAATATTGAC
>JADGCJ010000059.1 GCA_015229045.1 Magnetococcales bacterium | reverse complement strand
GGGGGTGTGGGTGGTGGGTGGCGGGTGGGATCTAACTAAAGTTAATATTGATTATATAACACATAATCGCTGCTTTTCGCTTGCAACACGGACAAAAAATGGTCTATGGTGCCACGCTGTTCGGTGTATGCGTGTCGGATTTCGGGCTGTCGAGTACAGGGATACGAGTCGGAGACAGATGCAACGCAAGTTGAATAGTGCAGAAAAGTTCACCAACCAAGGAGAGATCCATGCCGGTCAACAAAGCAGGTCAGACGATGATCCAGAATGCTCTTCCCAAAGAGTTTGAATGGGGGGGCGGTGCTGGTCCTGTGCCTGGCAACAACCCGTTCTGCCCGGTGGGCGGCCCTGCAGGTGGTCCGTTCGGTCCCAATGCAGCACCACAGTCGGCCATGACCACCGCTCCTGGTGCCATTCAGGGTGCCCCTGGTGCGGCCAAAACCGCTCCTCTTGGTCAACAAGCCGCTCCCTGTCCCATACCGCCGGGCACGACCGAGTGGGAGGCCCCCGAGGCACCCAAAAAGCCCAAGCCACCCAAGACCAAGGCCGCCAAAGCCGCCAAAGCTGGTGCTGCCAAGGCCGGGGCCGTCAAGGCCGGAGCGGCGACGCCTGCGCCCGTTGCCAACGCCCAGACCGTGGCCATGACCGGCACCAAATCCGCCGCAGGTGTCGGCGCCATTGCCAAAACCGGCGGCACCATTTGGGCCGGCACCGGATCCAGCCTCGGGCTGGGACTGGGGTTGGGGGCTTGGGGTCCGGTTCTCCTGGTCGGTGTCGCCTCGGCCATCGGCTTTGGCACCTACTACTATATGAAGAAACGCCATCAGGCCAACGCCGAAGAGTTGAACGAGGCCACCAGCTGATCGTGTCCGTCAGCCCGTTTACCGACTCTTCTCTCTCCAACCAAGGGTCATCTCCATGCCGAATCCTGAAAACGGCCACAAGGTTGTCCACAGGCAGCGCTCCCTGCGCAGCCGTATCAATGCCATGTTCAGCTACCTGGGCATCTTGTGCCTGATCCCCCTTATTTTGAACAGAGACGATGAGTACGTTCACTTTCATGCCCGGCAGGGAACCGTCCTCTGGACCTGGGCGACCCTCTCCATCCTGGCTTTGCACATCCCGGTGATCGGCCCGTTTTTCTTCAGCTTTTCGGCCATGCTGATCGCGTTGCTCTCCCTGGTGGGGATCCTGTCGGTGCTTTTTTCGCGGGCATGGAAAATCCCCTTCATCAGCGTGTTGGCCGGCAGGATATGAGGGCCGGACGGACTGCGAGCCGACCACATTGAGTCAGGTATCGTGGAGGTGTCGGTCTGTGGGTGTTTCTTGAGCGGGGGCGCCAGCTGGTGACCCCGCTCTTTTTGTCGCGGAGACGCAAAGCCGCCGACCCGACGGAATCACGACGGTCACACGTTTCAGCAACAGAGGGTCAGGTTCTCAAATCGCGAAGGGAACCCGGGGCACCCCCGGGTCGACGTCGCGTCACTCCAATTCCAGATCAAACGTCCGCTTCGTCGACTGCCTCACTCGCTCCTCGCCGTACCCAACACGTACTGTCTCGCCGCTCACTCGTTGTCGTCTCGCATCCATCTTGATCTGGAATTGGAATCAGCTCTTTCTGGTGGCGTGTTTGACGACGAGGTGGCTCATCCACGAAATCGCCAGGATCACTCCCAGCAACCCCAACGCCGACCCGGCCAAGGCAAGTCCGAAAGTGCCTGCCTTGACCGTCCCCGTCAATCCGGGCAGCGGCAAAAGCGACGTTTTGATGACCGAGATCTGCTCCCCAGCCACTATTTTAACGTTTCCGGAGCCAAAAACCTGCACGGTCTCGTGCGGAGAGAGAGTTGCCCTGACTGTGCTTTCCAAAACCGGCCTCCACCCTTGCTAAACCGAATCCATTTCGAGATGTGTAGTTTTTTTAAACTATTGAAAGACTGGGATGGTCCAGGAAGGGCTGTGCCCTCCCTGGTGGGGTTTGGGGCGAAGCCCCAGTAAAATCTTTACATGTCAATATTTTTTCGATCACAAAAAACGACGCACTCCAAGGGTAGACGCAATTTACAACGTCCCACTTGCCCCGAAGCGGGCAACTCCACTCTTGGTCCAGCATCAAACCCAGCCCCCACACCGCCCGGATTCTGCCACCTTTCAGGCATGCTTTCAAATGGATTTATCACCCGGAGATTTTCCCCGGGTCGTTTTTTTAGAGTGTTTCCAAACAGGCATGGTTTGTGATACCTTGTTGGGCGGAGTTGCTGCAGGAGTTTGGTCGCTGGTCGTTTGCGTCGCTGCCAGAAAGGGGAGATCGGTTACATGGAGAATTTTGTCGTTCGTGGCAAACCCACCCTGCAACATCGGGTTCTTGCCCTGCTCAGTTATGTCAACGTCCTGTGTCTGATCCCGCTCTATTTCGCCCGGGACAGCGAGTACGTCCAGTTTCATGCCCGGCAGGGATTTGTCGTTTTTTTCATCTATATCATCGGTTCGTTTGCCACCATTCTTCCCGGTATCGGACACCTCGTTTGGTTTGTCGCCGTCTGGCTGGCGATTCTCTTTTCCATTTTGGGAGTCCTTTCGGTCCTCTTCGCCCGGGCCTGGCGGCTCCCGGTGGTCCACGGTCTGGCAAGCAAACTCTGATCTTCCCCGGAGGGGGGAAGCCTCCCTCCAATCGCCTCCGGTCGTGAAAAACGCCCTGCAACTTTCACGGTAAAAAAGCCGTCCAAATATGCCTGGGGCCTATGGCCCCGTCACTCTTCCACAGTCAGGACAAGCCATGGCCATAACCGATCTGAATGCCAACCTGCTCCCCAACGAAAAACTGACCCTGGTCGGCCCGGGGCGCGTCGAGTTTATCGGCACCCAGCCCGAAGCTGCCGCCCCCACTCCCGCTGCCGGAGCCAAGGGTGCGGCCACAGCCACGCCCGCCGCCATCAAGGGTGGCATGACCACGACCGCCATCTCCGTCCCTGCCAAAGCCGCCACGGCTGCCACGGCGCAAGGGGTCATCTGGAAAGGCACCGGCTGGAGCCTGGGCCTCGGACTCGGTCTGGGGCCTGTGGGAACCATCGCCCTGGGAAGCCTGCTCCTGGGTGGCGGCTACTATCTCTACAAGCGTCGCCGCAATGCCCAGAGCTTGTGGCCTTTCTGAGAATCCGTCGAAGCGGTCGGTAAAAACAGAGACCGCTTGCGGCGCCCTTGTCGGCGGGAGTGCCTGGAGGATCGGGCGGAAGTCCGGAGAGGATCCTGCCGGGGCCATCGCGGTTTTTTTCGCCGTCCTCCGGGCTTTCATGTTCCGGCTGAAGGGCGGCGTTGGTCTTGCGCACGAGAGGGCTGGCTGACATCGGTCATGAATGGCCGGTGACGCTTGATTCTCAAGGATAACGCATGCCCTTTCGCATTATCTGTGACTTTGATGGCACCATCGCCCGCAAGGACGTGACCGACAGCCTGTTGGAGGCCTTTGCCCTGCCGGAGTGGCGGCTCTGGGAGACCGAATGGCAGGCGGGTCGCCTGGGATCCCGCGCCTGCATGGAGCGGCAGATCGGCCTGCTGCGCGCCTCGCTCGAGGATCTGGATGATCACCTGGATCGGATCGATATCGACCCCGGCTTCGCCCGTTTTGTCGATCACGCACAACGCCTCGGCTGCGACCTGCTCGTGGTGAGCGATGGTATCGATTACGCCATCCAGCGCATTCTGCACCGCCATGGTCTGGGCTTTCTGCCCGTGATCGCCAATCACCTGGAGAGAGTCGGCCAGGATCGCTACCGACTCTCTTTTCCCCATGCCCATACCCTGTGCAGCGCCGCAGCGGGAACCTGCAAATGTCATGTCGCCCGCAATCATGCCTCCTCCGGCAGACGACACCTGTTGGTCGGGGACGGGGCCTCGGATTTTTGCGCAGCCGCGCAGGTGGATCTGGTCTTCGCCAAGGATAAACTCCTGCGCCATTGCCTCGAACGGGGCTTGCCCCATGTTCCCTTCGTCCGGTTCACCAGGGCCACTTGGCTGCTGGGCGCCCTGGCCCAAAAAAAAGGACTGGCTTCATCCTTGACCCACGGGGTCACATCCGACATGCTTCCGGGCCACGCCGGTCAGGCGGCAACCAACTTCGGGAGCTGAAACATGAGCAAAAATGTTCACACATTGCTGCAGGATGAGGCCATTTATTGCTCTTTCGGCGACACGGTCCACTATCTGGACCCACCCAAGATTTTTACCCGCTGCGCGGGGTCGTTTCTCTACGATGAGCAGGAAAAACCCTACCTCGATCTGCAAATGTGGTATTCGGCCTGCAGCTTCGGCTATGCCAACCCGCACATCAACGCCGCCCTGAAACGCCAGATCGATACCCTCCCCCAGCTGGCCTGCCAATATTTGCATCGGGAAAAGATTGACCTGTCGCGCATTCTGGCACAGAGGGTTGCGGCAACCTTCGGTTTGCCGGGGCGTATCCACTTCAACGTCGGTGGCGCCCAGGCGGTCGAGGATTCCCTGAAACTGGTGCGCAACGCCTCGTCCGGCAAAAGCCTCAATTTTGCCTTCGAGGGGGGGTATCATGGTCGTACCCTGGGCACATCGTCGATCACCTCGTCCTATCGCTACCGGCGCCGTTATGGTCATTTTGGCGACCGGGCGCAATTCGTCCCCTACCCCTACTGCTTCCGCTGCCCCTACGGCAAAAAAAAGGCGTCATGCGAGCTGTATTGCGTCGATCAATTCGCCCGGCTCTTCGATACCGAGTATTGCGGCGTCTGGGATGCCAAGGTGAACAAGTGCGAATATGCCGCCTTCTACGTCGAGGCGATTCAGGGCACCGGCGGGTATGTCATTCCACCGACGGGTTACTTTGAAAAGCTGCAAGCAATCCTCAAAACCAGGGGTATTCTCCTGGTCGATGACGAAATCCAGATGGGTTTTTATCGTACCGGCAAATTTTGGGCGTTGGAGCACTTCAACGTCACTCCGGACGTGATCGTCTTTGGCAAGGCCCTGACCAACGGCATGAATCCGATTGCCGGTTTGTGGGCACGCGAGGAGTTGATCAATCCGGGCGTCTTTCCGCCTGGCTCGACCCACTCCACCTTCTCGGCCAATCCCCTGGGTACCGCCACGGCCCTGGCAACCCTGGAGTGGATGGCGTCCAAAGACTATGAAACCTCGGTGATGACCCATGGTGCCTACCTGCTGGAAGGGTTGCGAGAGTTGCAGCGCAAATATCGCATCATCGGCGATGTGGATGGCCTGGGCCTGGCCCTGCGCATGGAAATATGTACCGAAGATGGCCTGACCCCGGACAAAGCCATGACCGATCGCATGGTCGATGAGGCCATGAAAGGCAACCTCGTTTGCGATGGCCAACAGTACGGCCTGGTCCTCGACATCGGGGGGTACTACAAGAACGTGGTCACCATCGCCCCCTCGCTGGAGATCAGTCGCAGCGAAATGGATCTCTCCCTCAAGCTGCTCGACCAGCTCCTGGCCCGTGTCACCCAAGGCTGATCATGGCATGGGTCACCCCTGCGGCTTGACACCGACACTTGTGCTGGGGCTTGGCATTGCCATCACCCTCGATACGGCGGCACAGGTGCTGTGGAAAATGGCCGTCGTGCGGCTGCCTGAGGTCCGGGATCTCGTCACTCTGGCCAGAGCAGTCGTGGCGGAGCCGCTGTTTCTTGTGGTTATTGTCTTGTTCCTTCTGCAACTCTTTAACTGGTTAAAGGTTCTCGAACAGGCCGACATCAGTTTTGTGCAGCCCATGACCTCGTTGAGCTTCGTCACGGTATGGCTCCTGTCGGCAGTACTGTTCAACGAGGCGGTCAGTGCCATCAAGCTGGCGGGCATTGTGTGCATCCTCACTGGCGTCTGGATCATCAGTCAGGGCCAGCGCGTCACCCCAACCCCTGATAACGTGGCGATCCGCCCATGATGACGGCAAGCTGCATGCAAACAGATGCCTGCTTTCGGCCAGCTCTCCTGTGCAGGGTTTCGCCCCGGACCCCACCAGAAGAGAGGGCACGGCGCCTCCTCCTGGGCCTCCATCCCAGTCTTTCAATTGGTTTTTTTTGTTTCCCTTGATGAACACATCCTGGATCGGACTGCTCCTGGTCGTATTTTGCGCCGCAATCGAGGGCCTTGCCCAGGTCTGCCTGAAAAAATCGGCGCTGACGACCCTCGGCAAACGCCCCTGGATCCTGGTGGCCCTGCTCCTCTTCGGCATCGAAGCCGTCCTCTACTCCGGCGCCCTGTCCAGGCTCGATGTCAGCATCGCCTATTCGGTGGGTGCCCTGAGTTTTATCTCGGTCGCTCTCTTTTCACGCTGGCTGCTCGGGGAGGAGATCGATCCCAGGCGCTGGCTCGGACTCGGATTGATCCTGACCGGCTGTGCCCTGGTGGCGACGCAACGATGAGCGACACAACCCTCTCTGTGACCTGGCTCCGTTCGGCGACCGAGATTGCGCCCTCGCTTTGGGAGAGCTGTTTTCCGCCCCCTCTGGAGGGCAGGTGGTGGTACACAACCCTGGAGCGTAGTCACCTCGACGATCAGTTCACCTTTTTCTACGGGCTGGTCACGTTGGACAACCGGATGGTCGCCATCGCGCCGACCTTCCTGATGGATCTGCCTATCGGGCTGGTGGTGCCGCCCAATCTGCTGCCTCTCTTCAATCTGCTTGGCAAGATTTTTCCTTCTCTGCTTTATCAGCGGACGTTGTTCGTCGGTTCGCCCTGTGCCGACGAAGGACAGGTCGGCATGCTGCCGGGAGTCGATCGACTGGCCGTTCTGCGCGCCTTGCAGGAGGCGTTGCGCCAGCAGGTACGTATTCACCGGGCATCGATGCTGGTATGGAAGGATTTTCCTGCCTCGTTCGACGCCGATTTTGCCCGTCTGCTGCCCGGCTCCGGGTTGTTTCCGGTCGTCAGTTTTCCTGGCACGCTGGTCGATCTGCCTGGGGAGAGCAAGGCCGCTTATCTGGCCTCCCTGACCGGCATGCGGCGGCACAATCTGCAAAAAAAACTTCGGCGCAGCGCCGAGCAGGTTGCCATCGACATCCAGGTCGAGCAGTTTCCCGATACCGGGACGCTCGACGCGGTGTTTGCTCTGTTCAGCCAGACCTATGACAAGGCGAAGACCCGCTTCGAGCGTCTGGGTCGCCCTTTTTTTGCACAGATTGCCACACAGCCCCAGGCGCATTTTATCATCCTGCGTGAGCATGGCAGTGGTGAGATGGTTGCCTTCATGCTCTGTTTTGCCTTCGATGCTCTGGTCATCAACAAGTTTATCGGCATTGATTATCGGCGACCGAAGGGGTGGTATCTTTACTTCCGGCTCTGGGAAGCTGTTGTCGATTGGGCAGTGGCGCGTGGTGCAAAGGCGATACAGAGCGGACAGACCGGCTATGCAGCCAAGATCAGGCTTGGTCATCGTCTGGTTGCGTTGACAAATTATGCTCAACATCGCAACCCGTTGATGCACAGGATTTATGCGGCGGTGGCGCGCACGGTGGGTTGGCAGACGCTCGATGATGATCTGGCGCTTCATCTGAAGGCGCACCCCGACGGGGAATAAAATTTTGCAGCTGTTCAGCACCTGACAACGAATCGGGGTCCAGGGGGCTGGCTCCCTGGACCCCAATTCGTTCAAAATGGATTCGGTTTACCAATTTGTTTTATTTTTTGTTGTGTCGATGGTCAGCAGGGGGGAGGCAGCCTGTTGCAGATGGCACAGAGCCACGGCCAGGGCATCGGCAGCATCCGGCGGGGCGGTTTGACCCATGCCGAGAAGGATGCGAACCATCTCCTGAACCTGCTGCTTCTCTGCCCGTCCATAACCAACGACGGCTTTTTTGACCACCAGGGCGGCATATTCATGAACCTGCAAGCCACTATGACTGGCAGCGACGATGGCCGCTCCACGCGCATGGCCGAGTTTCATGGCACTTTGGACGTTGCGCGACAAGAAAATGGCCTCCACAGCGGCCACGTCGGGTTGGTGTTCGGTGATGACACGACACAGACCATGAAAAATTTCCGTCAGGCGCTCCGGCAGAGGTGTGGCGGCACTGGTGCGAATGAAACCATGGGCAACATGGCGCAGATGGTTGCCCTGACGCTCGACGACTCCCCATCCCGTCACGGTGGTGCCCGGGTCGATGCCCAGGGTGCGCATGGTGTTCAGCCACCGCCCAGGCGTTCCATCACGGCATCGGGGATGTCAAAGTTGGCGTGTACCCGCTGGACATCGTCATGATCTTCCAGGACATCGACGAGTTTGAGCATGCTTTCGGCGGCTTTGTCATCCAGGGTGACGGTGGTTTGGGGGCGCATGGTGATTTCGGCGGAGGCTGGTTTGTCGAATCCGGCCTTGGCCAGGGCCTGCAAAACCGGCTCGAACATGTCAGGCTGCGTGATGATCTCAAAACCGTTGCTGTCGGCGATGAGGTCTTCGGCACCGGCCTCCAGGGTGATCTCCATGAGGGCATCTTCGTTCCCCTCTTCCAGAAGGATTTGCCCCTTCTGATCGAAAAGATAGGAAACGCAGCCGGTGGTGCCAAGATTGCCGCCATGCTTGCCGAGAAGCGAGCGCACATCGGCCACGGTACGGTTGATGTTGTCGGTGAGGGTGTCGACGATCATGGCAACCCCTCCGGGACCGTATCCTTCGTAGCGCACCTCCTGGTAAACCACCCCATCCATGTCGCCGATACCCCGTTTGATGGCTTTCTCGATGGTATCCTTGGGCATGTTCTGGGCGCGGGCAGCGGCCATGGCGGCACGCAGACGCGGGTTGGCAGAGAAGTCTGCGCCGCCGGTGCGTGCGGAGATGGTGATTTCACGAATCAGCTTCGTGAAGATCTTGCCGCGTTTGGCGTCTTGTGCCCCTTTGCGATGCTTGATATTGGCCCATTTGCTGTGTCCTGCCATGCTTGGCTCCCTGCGATTGGCTTGTATCCGGTTTGGTCGGAGCGGCCTGCAACCGTTTTGCGTCTGGCGAGAGATTAGACAAATCCGGCCAAAGTGTCCAGCGGCGACCCTTGCTGGATTTTCTCGGATGCCTTCGTGCCCGGCTTCGTGTAATCTCCCTGGCGGTAGAGAGCAGCCATCCCGTTCGTCGGCCAGAGTCAATCATCGTGTTTTTTCGCAAAAGCAACAAGTCGGCACCGTGCCCTGTGACGGACCGTCCCCTGGCCCGGTTCTCCTTCATCGTGACCGGGTGGGGCGAAAAACCCGCCCTGTTTCGCAGGGCCTTGAATTCGGTTGTCGAGCAACTCGGGGGAGAGGGGGAGTTGATTGTCGTTCTGAATCAACTGGAGGAGGATCCCCGACACACCGAAAAGCTGCTGGCGGTGTTGGAGGATATGGCGGGGGTTACCCGCTGGTGTCGCGTTTCACAAAATTCGGGGGTGGCGCGGGCCTGGAATGTCGGGTATCAGCTTGCCGAGGGGGCCATCTTTTTTATCATGAATGGCGATTGTCTCCTCAAAAAGGGGGCGGTGGCTGCCCTGTTGAAGAGTTTTGACCAACCCAAGGTGGGGATTGTTGGCGTAGGTGGCATCCGCGATGGTCGTAAGGTTGACACTCCTGGTCCCTGTCAGGGGGTGCATGGTTTTCTTTTTGGCGTCCGGCGGGAGGCTCATCGTCAGATCGGTGAGTTTGACACCGCTTTTTCTCCCCTGGCCGACGAGGTGGAGTATTGTGCCCGGGCGCATAAAAAGGGCTGGGAGGTCCACATTGCCGATGGCGCTGGATTTGAGCATACCTGCACCATTTCCGAGCAGACTGACCGCGACATTCGCCACTTTGGCCGTTTGCTGGATCGTAAAACCCTCGACCAGGCCAACCGTGACTACAAAATCGCCCTGCCATGGATGGAGGGAAAGGCCAGTTTCAAGAAGCAGGGTTGAAACGTGAACCCTACGCCATTCCGGATCTTGCACACCGAGGCATCCCAGGGACTGGGTGGGCAGGAGATGCGCATCCTGACGGAGGTGGCTGGTCTGATCGGTCGCGGCCACCAGGTGGAGCTGGTTTGCCCGGGGTCGGCGCGTCTGTATGAAGAGGCACAACGCAGGGGTTTGCCGGTCACGGCGTTACCTATCGGACGCAAGAACCTGGCGGGGTTGCGGGCCATGTGGGGCTGGTTGCGCGACCATCCGGTCGATGTGGTCATCAGCCACAGCTCGACGGACAGTTGGTTGACGGCACTGGCCGCGCTTTTTTTGCGGCAGCGACCCTTTTTGATGCGGGCACGACATATCTCCACGCCGGTCCATGACAATCTTCCCACGCGCTGGTTGTATCAAAAGGCTGCGGGACATGTCATCACGACGGGGGAGTGCATTCGTCGGCAGTTGATCGAGCGCAACGGGCATCCGCCGGAACAGGTAACCTCCATTCCGACCGGCATCGATCTGGAGCGGTTTTGTCCTGGTGAGCGGTTTGCGGCACGGCGTCGTCTGGGGTTGCCCGAGTCGGCATTCTTGATTGGCATCGTTGCCGTCATGCGGACCTGGAAAGGGCATCACATTCTTTTGGAGGCGTTCAAGGCGTTGGCGACGTCCGATGCACGACTGGTTTTTATCGGGGATGGTGACCGATGGGTGGATTTGCAACGCCAGACAGCCGATCTCCATCTCGGAGAGCGCGTCCTGATGGCAGGCAATCAGGCTGATGTGGTGCCTTGGTTGCAGGCGCTGGATTTATTTGTTTTGCCTTCACTGGCCAACGAGGGTGTGCCACAGGTGATTTTGCAGGCGATGGCGTGTGGTCTGCCTGTGGTGGGGACGTCGATTGGTGGCATTGCCGAGGTGATCGACGACGGAAAAACGGGTCTCCTGGTTCCTCCTGGCGACCCGCACGTTTTGGGAGAGCTTCTGGCCGCCTTGATGAGTGATCCGGAACGTTGCCGTGCTTTGGGTCTGGCGGCGCGGCAAGGGAGCAAGCCTCGCTTTGCCGTGGATACCATGCTGGATTGCACGGAAACACTGTTGCAGCGGTGTTTGAAAGACAGGGCATAGAGCAGGGCAGTTACCGTTTTTTCAACAACAATCCTCCGGGGAAACATGGAACCCATTCACATCATTGGCGCGGGTCTGGCCGGCAGCGAAGCAGCCTGGCAATTGGTACGACGCGGCTTTCCCGTGCGCCTGTACGAAATGCGCCCTCACCGCTCGACACCGGCCCATCGAACGGACCTGCTGGCAGAGCTGGTCTGTTCCAACTCGTTGCGCTCCGACGACCCGACCCGCAATGCCGTAGGGTTGCTGCACCAGGAGATGCGCCAGTTGGAAAGCCTGATCCTGGCCGCCGCCACAGCCAATCGGGTACCGGCCGGCAGCGCCCTGGCCGTCGATCGGGAAGGGTTCTCGCGCTGGATCACCTCCCGGCTGACAACACACCCCCTGGTAACCCTGGTCCGGGAAGAGGTGACAACACTCCCCGAAAAGGGGTGGGTTCTCATCGCCACCGGCCCCCTGACATCCGACGGTCTGGCGCACCATCTGGAACGGCAGCTGGGCCATGCCCGCCTGGCCTTCTTTGACGCCATCGCCCCGATAGTATCGTTGGAATCCGTTGACTTCTCGATTGCCTGGAAGCAGTCACGCTATGGCAAAGGAGAAGGAAACGACTATGTCAATTGTCCGATGGATCGCCAACAGTATGACGACTTCATCGTCGGCCTGCTGGCAGCGGACAAGGTAACCCCGCGCGATTTTGACCAGACACCCTGTTTTGAAGGGTGCCTGCCCATCGAAGTCATGGCCGCCCGGGGACATGAAACGCTGCGCTTCGGTCCCATGAAACCTGTCGGACTCAACGATCCGCACCGGGGCGGCAGTCAACCCCACGCCGTCGTGCAGTTGCGCCAGGACAATGCCCTCGGCACCCTCTGGAACATGGTTGGCTTTCAAACCCGCATGACCTGGCCGGAACAGACACGCCTGTTCAGAACCATCCCTGGCCTGGCGGGAGCGGAATTTTTGCGTCTGGGTGCCCTGCACCGCAATACCTTCATCGACAGCCCCCGCCTCCTCGGCGAATATCTGCAATGGCGCCAACGACCCAACTGGCTCTTTGCCGGTCAGATCACCGGCGTGGAAGGATACGTGGAATCGGCAGCCATGGGCTTGCTGGCAGGAATTTTTCTGGCCCGGATGGCAGCAGGGAAAACACCCCTCCCCCCCCCACCCACCACAGCGCACGGTGCCTTGCTGACCCATATCACCACCGGGGCGACTTCGGGGAGTTTTCAACCCATGAACATCAACTTTGGCCTGTTTCCCCCCCTGCTGGAACGAACAACGCAACGCGACCGCAAACAGGCCCTGAACCGCCGCGCTCTGGCTGACATCATCACCTGGATGGCAACCCAGGAGGAACAGGGCAATCGCCTTTGAAACTGGTACACCCGAGACCATGATCGCTTCTTGGCATTGGGGTCCAGGGGGCTGGCTCCCTGGCAGGTCCAGGACAGAGTCCTGGTGGGGTTTGGGGCAAAGCCCCAATGGGGTTTGGGGCGAAGCCCCAATGGGGTTTGGGGCAAAGCCCCGATAAAATCTTTCATGTCAACATTTTTTTCCAAACAAAAGAAACGACGTGTCCCAAAGTAGACGCGGTTTAAATGCGATTGCCCGCAGCAGGGATGAGCTTCCTTGACATGCCCCCCCTAAAGCCAGTAAACAGATCCTTTCCCAGAGTTCGTCTTCACCCGGGAACGGGCTCGTTCATCAAGAAAGTAATGATTGGTACGATTTTTGCGTTCTGGATTACTTCCCAGCAAGCTTTGCCCCCGGAGCGTCAGTGCCCTGACTGGATCGGATGAGAGGGACATATGTTTTTCAAGCGCGAACAACAAGCAAGGAGACCCTTCCCCAGCCCGGGAAGAAAGCGAAGTCTCCTCAATCGTCGCAGCGGTCGTTCCTATCTGGTACTGGCCGGAGTCCTGACGCTCAGCCTCATGGCCGCGCATCGGGCACTCGATGCCAACACGGGCGCCGAGAAGGGTCAGAGGATTCAGGCCTCCAGTCAAGCCGTTCCTCTGGTCTCGTTTCCGGCTCCTGTCCCACGAGGAAGCTCAACCGAGCAAGCCCGACTCAAACCGGAACCACCCCCGGGACCCCCTGAAGGCTATGTCCCGCCCTACGCACGTCTGGCGCCAAAACCTCTCGCATCCGCGCCTGAAACCACTGGTTTGACAAACAGTGCAGCCAGAACCGAACCGGACGACATGACCAGGGGCGCTGTGCAGATAGCCCGGAGCGCCCTGGAGACGTCGCGCAAGATACTGGATGCCCTGCAACAGGAAGATGCCACTAAAAATGGCAGCACTGCCCAACCTGGCGACAGCGTTGGCAAAACTCCTCTCGCACCACCAACACCAAATCCCCTCCCTCTGACAACGGAGGCAAAGACCTCCGCTGTCACTGCAGTCCAGCTTCCCATCCCGGCTCCCCGAAGGATCGTCGAGGAAGAAAAAAGCGCCGTGGCGTTGCCCCCCACGCAGGGAGCGACCGGATTCTTCGCCAAAGTGGCACCACCGCTGCCAGCACCGCTGCCTGTGGCAAGCACTGCCGTGGCAACGTCAGCCCCCTCCGAGACCACTGCGCGGGTCGTGACGACCTCCCCCGCGCTGGTCGCCATGGCTGAGCCCGTGCCCCTGCGTATCGCCCATGCCAATCCGGCAGCCAATCCGCAAGAGAGCACCAACCTGGCCCGGACCGATAACGCATCTGCGGATCACCCCAATCGGGATCAGGCACTCGAGAAGAGATCCATGACCGTTTCCCAGGCGGGTCGCCGGGTCCTCGAACTGGTCAAAAAATTACGACCCGGGGCGGTCCCACCCCCCCAAGAGACGGCAGCGGCAACCAAATCCTCCGAATCCGTGGCCCCGGTTCCCAAGAGTGAGCCGGAGGTCGTGGCCGTGGCCATCCCTCAGACGCCAGTTAAAGGCCCCGAGCCGCAAGCGGCCCCCGAACCGGCCACCATCTCCGGACATCCTCCCGTGCAGGCCGATACCGGCACCCCACGCAGCAAGGCCAACCACGCACTGGTGGCTCAGATGCAACATACCTTCAAGTCCGCGCACCGGACCGTCAAGGACTTTGTGCGTGATGGAGACCATCTGGCGGCCATCCTGGGACGCAATGAAGTCGATCAGGCTACCACCCAGGAAGTGGCCGATGCCGCCCGACCCGTCTACGATCTGGCCCATCACCTGCAACCTGGCAAGGGTTTCCGCCTGGCCTTTGGCTCCGAGGGCGAATTGACCGCCCTCTCCTACCCGGTCAACGATGAGGAGACCTTCCTGTTGACCCGTGACGATCACAACCAGTTCGTTCCCAAGATGGTCGAGCGCAAACTGGAGCGGCGTGTTCGTTCAGTCAGCAGTATCGTCAATGGCTCCCTGTTCGTGGCCAGTCGCAGGGCTGGTTTGTCCCAGCAAATGGGCATCAAACTGGCCAATCTGTTCGAGTGGGACGTCGACTTTGCCCGCGACATTCGCACGGGTGACCGTTTTACGGTCATCTATGAAGAGCACCTTGAAAATGGCCGCCCCGTGCGCGACGGCGAGATCCTGGCTGCCGAGTTTGTCAATCAAGGCAACTCCTACCGGGTCATCCGCTACACCGACCCCTCGGGACGCACCGGCTACTTCGATCCCGACGGGCAGAATGTGCAAAAGATGTTTATTCGTGCCCCGGTGGACTTCCTGCGTATCTCGTCACAGTTTTCGATGAAGCGCAAGCACCCTGTGTTCGGCTTCACCCGTGCCCACAAGGGTGTCGATTATGCGGCGCCCATCGGAACGCCAGTCCGGGCGGCGGGCGACGGGGTGGTAACGTTCCGCGGCCGGAAAAGCAGCTACGGCAACCTGGTCGCGATTCGCCACAATACCAAATATTCCACCGGCTATGCCCACCTGTCCGGTTTCGTCTCCGGACTGCATGTGGGATCGCGCGTTCGGCAGGGGCAGATCGTTGGCCATGTGGGCATGACGGGGGTCACCACCGGGCCACATCTTCACTACGAAGTCCGCCTCAATGGCGAAGCGATCAATCCCCTTTCCATCCAATCGCCTGCAGCCATGCCGGTCGTCGCCAGATACATGCCTGACTTCCGCAATCAAAGCAGGCAGTTGGTGGCCATGTTGGATCGCTCGGAAACCATGGTGGCCTCCCTTCCCTCCGGTTCCAGACGATAGTTTTCCCCGGTTGCGTCCGCTTTGGAGCATGTCGTTCTGCTTTGCAACTATTCAATACCCCCTCACAGGGCAATCGCATTTGAAATTGGCATGCTTGAAAAATCGGACCTTAAACCGCGTCTATTTTGAAATACGTCGTTTTTTTGTGATCGGGGAAAAGGGGTGACATGAAAGACTTTATTGGGGCTCCGCCCCAAACCCCATTGGGGCTTCGCCCCGAACCCCACCAGGACTCTGTCCTGGACCTGTCCGGTCGCCAGCCCCCTGGACCCCGTTTTCGACACTCCCCTGCCCATGGCCGATTCAAATGGTTTTGGAAAAGGATTTTTTTTGTTCCGCATGCGACAGATACCAATCAAAAACCATGCAAATATTGCGAATCAAAAGACGCCCACCCGGAGTGACCCGCAGCAAAGATCCGCTCTCTTCCAGCAAACCCTCGGCCGTCATGGTGCGCAAAGAAGCCATTTCAGCCTGAAAATACTCCTCAAACACCAAGCCGTGCCGCGACTCCACAGCCGCTCGATCAAGTTGAAAATCACAAATGAGCCGCATGATGACATCCCGACGGATCACATCATCCGGACTCAATTGCAACCCACGAAAAACAGTCGACTTTCCTTCATCCAAGCGCCGGTAATAGGCGTCCAGTTCTTTGAGATTCTGGGCATAGCTCTCTCCCACCTGACTGATGGCCGTAATGCCCAAGCCGACAAGGTCGCACTCCGCATGGGTGGTGTAACCCTGAAAATTACGATGCAGCACCCCTTGACGCTGGGCAACAGCCAACTCGTTATCAGGTTTGGCAAAATGGTCCATGCCCACGTACACGTAACCATTTTCCGTCAAAAAGCGAATGGTCATTTCCAAAATTTGCAACTTCTCTTCAGCACTGGGAAGATCACCCGCCTGAATGCGGCGTTGCGGAGAAAAATACTGGGGCAGGTGGGCATAATTGAATATGGCCAGTCGATCCGGATCCAGGTCGCACACGACCGTCTCCAAAGTCGTGCGAAACGAGTCGACGCTCTGAAAGGGCAATCCATAAATCAAGTCCAGATTGATCGACTGAAACCCTGCCTCTCTGGCCTCTGCCACCACCTGCTGATTCAGGGATTGCGGCTGGACACGATTGACCGCCTTTTGCACCTTGGGATCGAGATCCTGAAGACCAATGGAGATCCGGTTAAAGCCCATCATGCGCAAGGCTTGCACCGTTCCACGTGGAACCTCTCGTGGATCCACCTCGATCCCGTACTCGCCGAGATCCCCTTCAACCAGGGTAAAATGGTGGCGGATTGTCTCCATCAGATGGGACATTTGATCGAGATTCAAATAGGTGGGATTGCCCCCACCAAAGTGAAGTTGAACCACTGGACGCCGACGATCCAACAAGGCACCAACCAAAGCCACCTCTTTTTCCAAAAAAGTCACGTAATGCATGGCCCGCGAACGGTCCGGCGTAATCACCTTGTTGCAGGCGCAGTAGTAACAGACCGTGTCACAAAAAGGGATGTGGACATAAAGGGAGATCGGGCGCCGGGAATCCTTGGTCGCTGCAGAAACGATGTTGTCGTAAAATGCTTCCGGACCAAAAGAGTCGGTGAAATGGGGTGCGGTCGGATACGAGGTATAACGCGGCCCCGCCCGGTCATATTGGCCGATAAGGGCGCGGTCAAACAAAACTTTTTGAGAAACTGGTGAAAAACTCACAATAATTTTCCTTGATGGATGCGTTGGCTTTCGTTGCGGACCGTTTCAACCAGAACGGCAACATGTTCAGGATTCATGTCTGGAGCCATACCGTGTCCTAAATTGAAAATATGCCCCGGATGTGATCCAAAACCTCGCAGCAGGTCACACACCTCTTTCCGAATGCGTTCCGGACCAGCGTAAAGGACAGCCGGATCCATGTTGCCTTGCAAAGCGACCCGATCCCCAACCCGATCCCTGGCTTGGACAAGGTCCGTTGTCCAGTCCAAACCCAAAACGTCACATCCCGTTGCAGCCATCTCCTCAAGATGCGCTCCACACCCCTTGGCAAACAGGATGACAGGAACCGATTGACCATCAGGCCCGATCCTTTCCAGGCGATCCAGGATTCGCTTCATGGACCGCAAGGAAAATTCCCGAAAATCACGCGGTGAAAGAATCCCACCCCAGGTATCAAAGATTTGTATTGCCTGAACACCATGCCGGATTTGGGCATTCAAATAATCGGTCACACCATCGCTCAACAAATCAAGCAAGCGGTTCATGGTTTGCGGATCGTCGTACATCATGCCTTTGACAGCACTGAAATTTTTGCTGCTTCCCCCTTCAACCATATAGGTTGCCAAAGTCCACGGGCTGCCAGAAAAACCGATAAGCGGAACTCTGTCAGCCAGTTCCTGACGCAAGCCCTGGATGGTTTGCATGACATAATTCAAATGCACTTCAGGTTCAACAGGTTGCAAAATTTTTAAATCATTCGTTTGGCGTATGACCGGATCCAAAAGCGGTCCTTCGCCTTCAGAAAAGCGCAGGCTCATTCCCATGGCTTCCGGAACGACCAGAATGTCTGAAAATAAAATTGCCGCATCCAGATCAAAGCGCTGTAAAGGTTGAAGTGTCACTTCCATAGCCAATTCAGGATTTTTGCACAGTGCCAAAAAATTGCCTGCCTTGGCTCTGGTTTTTCTATATTCCGGCAGATAGCGACCAGCCTGGCGCATAATCCACAAAGGAGTTCTGTCCGTTGGCAAGCGCAGGGAGGCCCGAAGGAAGGGGTGTGTTGGGGTCATGTCGATCTGTTTCCAAGATGAAAATGGGGTGACGGACGTGTGGTTGACTATAAAGATGGGAGCGATCGGGTGTCAATTGACGAGAAGTCCTCTTTTTATCTGTTTTAAAAATCTTTAAAGGATGATTGCAGAATACGTTGCCTGTGGATGGGGGGATTAATTTTCTTATTATTTGAAATTTAAAAAGATTTAATTTTTTTTATCGGGATTGAATTGGGGTATTCATCCTGTATGAATGGGGGATCGTTTTTTACGAAAACCTGAAAACGTGGTTTATGCACAAACTGTCACCACCTGTGAGGGATTGATAAACAGGGGTCTGGGGATATTTGTTCAGAAAGCTTGTCCGCTTTGGGATATGCACCACAAACCTATTTTTTATATTTGTATTTTATAAAAAAACAGATGTAGAAATCGTTGGCTGTGAATGTGTGGACAAAACACATTGTTGATTGAAACAATAGGGATTTTTATATCATTCTGGGGGGAATGGATCAGGGGAATTTTCTTGTAACAATTGGGGATTGTTTTTTCGCTGGATGGGAAAACAGGGGGTCACACACATCATCAATTTTCTCTCTGTTATATCTTGCACAGGATGATGTGGATAAAAGAGCGGAAGCTGTCAAAAACGGGGTCCAGGGGGCTGGCCCCCTGGCAGGTCCAGGACAGAGTCCTGGTGG
>JADGCJ010000058.1:8148-19581 GCA_015229045.1 Magnetococcales bacterium | reverse complement strand
TCGCCCAAATCAAGACTCAAGAAACTACACATCTCGAAATGGACTCGGTTTACCACGCCCCAGGACACGTCACGGGGTGCGTCACGCAGCGATGGATTGTCCGACACATCACGGCGGTGCCGGGGCGATCGGCAACAGAGGGGGCGGCATCATGAGGGCGCTGGCGCGCGGCGTGGCGTCACCAAAATTTTTGGCCAGATAATCGAGAATTTTTTCGCGCGCATCGGGTGAGGGTTCTGGCATTTTTTTCTCGCTGACCATCCAGCGCAGGGTCTCCTCCCATACCCGGCGACTTAAGCGCTGTTGTTTGACGAGCATCAGGGAGTGACAGGCCTGGCAGGTAAAGAAAACCTCCTTGCGTCCATGGCCTTCCGGCAATCCGCCCCAATCGAGGGGCATGATCCTGTCATTCTGGTTGCCCGACCGGACATCGCCGGAGCCGGAGAGCGTACTTAAAAATGCCAGCAGCTCTGCACGCTGCCGGGCATCGGCAAGACCTTTGAAACTCATGCGCACCCCCGGAATCGTCTGGGCCGGAGCAGCGAGGAAACGATCGAGTGCGACCACATCCCAGCGGAGATCCTTTCCCCACGCCTTGATGGCATCACTGTAAACAAAACCCGGTATGGTGGCGACCTTGCGCCCGACGATTCCCCACAGATCGGGCCCATTCCGATGCCCCTCTCCCATGCCGGAGGGGTGGCAGACGATGCAATTCTTACGGAACACATCCCTGCCATGCGTGACGGCGTCCTGCTGCTCATCAGCCCGCGCCGCGCCGGAGAAAATCACCGCAAACGCCATCACAAACGCCATCATCCATCGCATCATGGCCCAGCCCTGAAAAAAAGTGTCCACAGCCTCTCAGGCAACTCGCACCGCAATGCGGTGCATGGCATTGTTCATGTAACCGCCCGGGTTCCAGGCCATCGCGAACGGCTGCACATGGCCTTCGCTATCGGTGGCACGTACCCAGATTTCATAATAGCCTTCGCTCGGAAAGGCCACCCTGGCTTTCCAGTGCTGCCAGGCATATTTGTTGACGGGGTCGGACAACTGGGTCTTGCTCCAGGTTGCCCCAAAATCGATGGAGAGAACCACCTCGCGCACGGCGTTCTCCCCGGCCCAGGCATGACCACGCACATCCACGGATTTTGCCGCCTTGTCAACCTTGTGACCACTCGCAGGCGAGGTGATGAGCGACTTGACCGGCATGGCGGTGATAATCTTGGAAAAAAGGGCATCGGCCGCCTCTTCGCCCGGTCGCAGGGGGCGCTCGGGCATGCGGTAGGACTTGCCGGTCATCCCTTTGCCGTCGTGGATGACGTCGCGCAGTTGGATACGGTTGAGCCACTTTTGCGAGGTCGAACCCACCCACCCGGGTACCACCAGACGCAGAGGGTGTCCATTGAAGGGGTGCAGGGGCGCGTCATTCATGGCGAAGGCGACAAGGGTATGGGGATCCATGGCCTTGTCGATGGGGATACCGCGCGAAAGAGCCGGTTTGTTGGGGTCGGCCAGGTCGCGATCGGCGCCATGATGGGCGGTATAAATGGCCGATTTTTTCGGGCCGGCCGCCTTGAGAAGGTCGGCGAGACGCACACCCGTCCACCTGGCACACCCCACGGCACCGACCGTCCACTGGTTACCCTTGGCGGGAGGGTTGAAAAAGGCCCGACCGTTGCCGCCACACTCGATAACGATCTGCTGTGACACCACGGCAAATTTTTGTTTGAGATCGGCGATGGTCAACGACAAAGGTTTTTCCACCTCGCCATCGACGGTCAGGGTCCAGGCGGCAACATCGACGTTGTCCGGCACGGTGCCATGACTGCGCACAAAGTGCCGCGCCGTGGGCGTGACATCATCGTCGAGCAGATGCGCAGGTGATTCGAGATTGAGCGGCTTGTCGCCCAGCATGGTCAACCCCTCCTTGCCGACCATACCCGCCAGGGCCTCTTCAGCCAAAGCGACAGGAATAAACCCCGCCGGCATGGTGTCGGCAAAAGGAATGACACCCCCCACCATCGCCGACAGGGTGGCCAGACCGGCTCCCTTCAGAAAACCTCGCCGGTCCGGATTGGCGACACGACCAAAAACCTCACGGTCGGCGGCCTCGGGATCGTTGGCGAAAAGCTGGAACAACTCCTGCGGCGCTGTCGGGCAATCCTTTTGATCTTTCATCGTCATCCCCCCCTTAACCATGTCCGGTCAAACACGAGCGCTTGCAGAAACTGAATTTTCCAACCGCCAAAACACCCTGTCAAGGTTCCGGAGAGCACCTGCCCGGTCACCTCACCCCTTTTGCTTTCAGGAACGGAGCAAATTTCATATCGGTTTCCATGATATGATCGATCAGCCAGGCTTTGGCAAACTCCAGGGTATCCATGACCAGGGTAAACTCACCGGCCTGGAATCTCTCGATCAGATGGGTGACATCCGCCACCAGCCGGTCATGGATGGCGAGATGTTCGCGGGTCTCCGGATAGTCGTACTGCCGGAAATACTCGGCCTCGTGTGCAAAATGGGTAACGGTGTATTGGGCCAGTTTGGACAGAATATCACCAATGGCCTCTTTTCCACGCCCCTGTTCCATGGCTTTGTGGATGGCATTGAGCATATCCAGAAGTTGACGATGGTCGTTGTCAACGACGGTGATACCCGTCTCCAGCTGCTCCGACCAGGGAAAGAAGAGACCCTGGTTGGCGTCGTTTTCCGTCTCATCGCGATAGAAGAGATCCATAAGGGCAAAAAGATCCTGACAGGTGCGCAGGTATTCGGCCATTCTGGCATCGATGGTGGCCTGATCTGTCTCCCCTCCTTCCGCCAGGAGCGACGCCATGGAACGCGCCAGACCATGAACGGTACGGTTGACCTCGGCGAGCTTCTGAAAAGAGGGATTGTCACCAAAACGGGTTTGGCCCTCCTGGTGAATCCAGGCACCAAGTTCGGTCTGGTCGGGGTTGGGAATATCGCTGGGGGAGAGAGGCCGCCGACCGGCGATGGCCATTTCCAGGCGACTTTGCCAACCCAGAAAGAGACCTTTGGCCAGACGGATATCGAACGGGGGCCGACCCATGGTCAGGGTGGCCTGCGTGGCATAGAGGGCGCCGCTCATGTTTTGCAACACCTCACCCATGCGTTGAAAATGCACCGCCGAACCCAGCATCTTGGCAGAGGTCCGGGTCGATTGCGCCATTTTCCTGGCCACAGTCGTGGAGATGGCCATGGTCTGGTTGGCCGACGCCAGGATGGAGGCAGCAAAATCCTTGGCTTCCCGACTCTCCTGTGCGACAAAACCGGCAGCCGTCGCCACTTCGGAGGCGGAACGGGCCACTTCGCCGGTGCCGATGGCGGCTTCGCCGGCGGCGCGGGCCACGTCTTCGGCGGCCATGTTCAACTCCCGGGTGTTGCGGGTCACCTCTTCGGCGGCATCGGCCACGGCGGTCATGGATTGGACGATGCCATCGATGGTCCGGGTCTGGGTATCCACCGCACTGGTGATTTCGCTATTGGCCTGGTTGATCCTTTGAATGCTTTCGGTGATTTCGGCACTGGCCCTGGTCACCTCTTCGGTTTTTTCGCGAATATCTTCGGCTTTCTCGTAAATCATGCGGGTGGCATCGGCGGTTTGGCGGGCCAGCTCCTTGACTTCGTTGGCCACCACGGCAAAACCCTTGCCTGCTCCGCCAGCACCGGCAGCCTCGATGGCGGCATTCAACGATAGCATGTTGGTCTGTTCGGCAATGTTGTTGATCACCTCCACCACGTGGCCGATCTCACGCGCGGCGTTGGCCAGCTCCTTCATGACCGATTGGCTTTCGGTGGCGTTGTTGTTGGCCTGTTCCGACTCCCGGCTGGCCGCCAGACACCGCTCGCGAATTTCGACGATGGCGGAACTCATCTCCTGGACCGAGGAGGCCACGGTCTTGACCGAACTGTCCACCTGTTCCAGGTTGCGATTGACCCCACTGATATTGGCCGTGATCTGCTCCGCCGCCGAAGCGATGGTGTTGATGTTGGCGCTGGCCTGCTCCGTACCGGCAGCGATGGTATTGACGTTGCCAGCCACCATTTCCGCCGCTTCCGAAATGGTGGTTATGTTGGTATTGGCCTGGTCGATCGAGGTGACGACATTGGTGATCTCCTGACCAAGAATGACATTTTGTTCCTGTACATCCCCGGCCAATGCCTGGCTGTCGATGGCATCGTCGTAAACCTGGTCGCGAATCTTGACCACCTCCGAGGCGCAGGCGGTGATGCTGCCGGAGTGAAGGCTGATGATACGCATCAGCCGTTCGACATTGTCCGCCAGGTGATTGATGGAGCTGGCCATGCCACGCGCCTGACCCCTGGGATCGGTGAAACGCACGGTCAGATCCCCGGCAGCCAGGCGCCGCAAAATGGTCACCATCTGGTTGATATCGCCGCCCATTTGCTCAAGAATGCTGTGGGCAATCAACAGAATGCCACCCGCCAGAATGGCCGTCAGGAAAACAATGACCAGCAGGGAAGAGACGGCCGCCTTCCAAAAGGCGGTATCGACATCGTCCAGGTAGATACCCGAGCCGATGATCCATCCCCACGGCTCAAACCCCTTGACGAAGGATGTTTTATCCTCGGGAACAGAATTGGCCTTCCGCGCCCAGCGATAATCGATCAATCCAGCTCCCTCCTTTTTCACCACCTCCACCATGGCCCGAAAAAGCAGTTTGCCCGAGGAATCCTTGGTGTCCGTCAGATCCTGACCATTCATTTCCGGCTTGAGGGGATGCAGCACCATGCGCGGGTGCATGTCATTGATCCAGAAATAGTCATTCTCGCCGTAGCGCAATGCGGCAACGGTGGCAAGTGCCTCTTTCTGAGCCTGGCTTCGGGAGGTAGCGCCAGACTTCTCCCGGCCATGATGAAAATCCAGAATGCCATAAACGGACTCCACGACATGGCGTGTCTTGAGTTGCCGGTCGGCCAGCATCTGGGACTTGTGCAACCCGAGCTCCAAAAGACCCATCACCAGGGAACACACCATCCCCAGGGCAACAATGACCATGAGCCTCTGGCGAATCGTCATGCGGGAAAAATCAATGCGCTTGAGCAAAGAAGAGACGGTTTGCAACAAACGATGCACAGGGGATCCTTGAAATGTACCACGCCGGGTTGCCATAGAGTCGCCTACCTCCTGAAACATCACTCAACCATTGCGCCCACAGACGCCACGCCCGGCATGATACACCCGACACGAGGTGAACGAAATAGCCACCTCATCGATCAAAAACACCGCGTGTCGTCAATTTGACGAGAGTCAAAAAAAATACCCCGCCGCCACACTCCTGACGATCGAAGGACGACCCTGTGCGGGCCACTTGCTCAGCGGAGCACCAATTTTTTGGCATATATCTTGCGTCAATCATGACACCAACGATGGACGGCAGCAACAAGCACACAGCAGTCACCGTCTGGGATGCCCCGCTTGACCAAGCCTGTCCCCTTGTACCCATTACTGGACCCGGGAGTAAGAGCCATGGCCACGATATTGACGCACAGCACCGAAAAGCACCATCACATCCATCTGGTTGACCTCCTGGAGGCAGTTTTTGCCATTCTGCTGGCCACGGCGCTGGCCATCGCCATCGTTCCGCTTCTGTTCATGAGTCGCCCCTCCGTGGAGAGGCCAATCAACGCCGATACCCATCCCCTGCCCGTGGCCGCCATGGAAGGGGATGCAGGCAGGGTTGATCATTGGCTGGCCAAAGGGACAGGATTCAACGACCTTGGGTTTGGCAACATGTCGGCTCTGATGTGGGCCGCCACCGAAGGCAATGGACCCATCCTCGACAAGTTGCTCACGGCGGGTGCGGACGTCAACCTGGCCAACATCTGGGGACAAACGGCCCAGATCCTCGCCTCTCAGTGGGAAAATCCAGCCATCGTCAAGCAGTTGCTGCTGCATGGCGCCGATCCGAACGCCGTCACCCGGAGCGGGCGGAGTGCCCTCATGGGAGCAGTGAAATATGGCCAGGTCGCTGCGGTTCAGGCCCTGGTCAGCGCCGGATCCCGGGTCAACCATCAGGATCAGCGTGGTGAAACGGCCCTCATGGATGCCGCGCGTCGCGGTTCGCTGCCCATCATGGCCATCCTGCTGAAGCATGGGGCCGATGCCAACCTGCAAAACGCTGCCGGGTACAGCCCCCTCATGCTGGCGGCAGAACGTGGTCATGTGTCGGCAGTGGATATGCTCCTCAGGGCCGGTGCCCGTCCCACCCTGAAACTCAAAGACGCCTCCACCGCCCGTACACTGGCTCAGGAAAATGACCACCGGGGAGTCGTCGAGCTTCTCCTGCAATCTGAACTTTCCAGTTGATTGTTGTGAAAATCGCGCTTAGACTCCGGCGCGCAGTTCTCCTCTCCAGTATTCAGAAGGCCGTCTGCTCGATGCACGACGGCCTTTTTTTCGTTTTTTGAGGGACGGTTTGGCCCGTGACGACACCTGATCCACGCCGGATAAGCCATTTTCTGCTGCTTGTCGTCCTGTTCCTTTATGCCCGGGTCATTTTCTGTGGCTGGGTCAACTGGGACGACACCATCTATTTCTCGAATCCATACCTGCAACAGGGACTCTCCCTGACGAGTCTGCACTGGGCACTGACCGACACCAGCCTGGTTCACCAATGGATCCCCATGACCTGGCTCTCCATTCTCGTCGATCAGGCCCTGTTTGACGGCAATCCGGCAGGTTCTCACTTGATCAACCTGTTGTTGCATGCTGCCAATACAGTGTTGTTGTTCAATTTACTGCATCGCATGACGCAGCGTGTCTGGCCGACGTTTTTTGTGGCGGCCCTGTTTGCCGTGCATCCTCAACATGTCGAGGCCGTGGCCTGGGCCACGGAACGCAAAGAGGTTCTGGCCGCCTTTTTCGGCCTGCTCAGCCTGCACCAGTACGTCACAATGGTTCAGGCGCGTACCGGGGGAGGCACTTGGCAGGATGTGCGCGTCCTGATGCCTCTGGGATGGTCGCTGGTCTGTTACTTTCTCAGCCTGACCGCCAAACCGATGTGGATCACCTTGCCATTCCTTTTGCTATTGTTGGATGGTTGGCCATTGGGGCGTCTGCACCGACCCTGGTGGCCTCTGCTGGCGGAAAAACTGCCCTATCTCCCCATCATGCTCGCCCTTGTGCTGATCACCTTCCGGGTCTACGAGACCCCCTCTTTTGCCCCGGGTGGGGTCTCGGTCTGGGATCTGTTGCCTTTCGCCCTGGTCAACGATCTCCACTATGTCACGGCGACTCTCTGGCCTGTCGGTCTGGCGCCCCTCTATCCGATGCCTTTGGTACGCCCCGACCCCCTGCATGTGGCAGGTGCAGCCCTGTTGCTGCTCGTCATCACGGCAACGGCCTGGCGTCTGGCCAGGTCACACCCCTGGCTGTTGATGGGGTGGTTATGGTTCATGGGTACCCTGTTCCTCGTTTCGGGGATCATCCATGTCGGTCGGCATGCCACGACCGATCGCTTCACCTACCTGCCGCACATGGGACTCTTCACCGCCCTGGCCTGGGAAGCAGACCATGGGTTGCGTCGTTGGCAAGTTCGTCCACGCGGCATCTCTGGCATGGCCCTGGCAATTCTCGGCATGTGCGCTGCCTTGACCTGGAACCAGATTGGCGTCTGGCAAGACAGCCGGACTCTCTGGTCGAGCGCCGTTGCCAACACCCGGAACAATCACTATGCCCATTACATGCTGGCCGGTCTCTCCATGGAGGAGCGCAACCTGACGCAAGCCGCAGCCGAGATCCAACGCGCCCTGACCATTCTGCCGGAACAGATCGACTATCGCCTTCTCCAGGCCGATATTCTTTATCGTGGCGACAAAAAGACCGAAGCCTTGAACAGCCTGCGTCTTCTGGCCGAAAAACACCCTGACATGCCCAAAGTTTCACTCAAGATGGCCATGATCCACATGCAGGAGAGGGCCTTCTCCCAGGCGCTGCCCCTGTTGCGACAGATTGTCGATCTGGACGCCAAGGGAGAACCACTCCCCGCGCACGCTGCCGACGTGGGGGAGGCCGGGTTTCAACTGGGCGTCGCCCTGGCGATGCAAGGCGAGGGGATCGAGTCCAGGCAACATCTGACCCGGGTGTTTGCCCGCCAGCCCCACCTGAAAGCGCAACGCTGCTCCCTGCTCCGCGATCTGGCCCGCCCCCACGAAGCCGGTCAGGAGATCTGGCCCGCCCTCGCAGGGGAGTTTTGCGCCGTTCCCCAGGCAACCGCTCGGGACACTCCTTGACACCCTTCATACCCATTTGCATTCATCGCGATAACTTCGTTAGCCGCGTCGTCGGCTCCTCACCGTACCCAACACCTACTGTCTCGTCGCCTCCTCCTTGCTGCCTCGTTCTCGCATCGACTGCAAATGGGTATCAGGTCGTACTCAGGTGACGGGCCTCATCGACGAGCATGATCGGAATCTCATCCCGGATCGGAAAAGCCAACTGCTCACTGTGACAGATCAGCTCCATGGCCTCCTGGTCATAGCCCAGGGATCCCTTGCATTGCGGGCAGACCAGGATTTCCAACAACTCTTTGTCAACCATGGGATATCTCCTTCATGAAGGGGGGTTCGGCTGGGCTTCCATACCCATAAGATGGCGAAAATAGCGTTCCGAGTCAATTGGATAACCACCAAATCGCAGAAAACAGGCACTGCTGATACGAAACAAATTCAACTGCTCCTCAGGCGACAACAGGGCCAAACCATTCGGCAATGTCAAAGAGGTCATGGCCTGACGTTCGACGGCATTGATGGAAAAGAGGTGCTTTGCATAGGGCAGGCCGCAAGCATGACAAACCGTCTGTGCCCGACGCACGGAAAAATAGACCAGTGCCTCCTCGCAACCACAACCGGCACAGGCATCGGTGCGCCAACCATAACCGATGGCCCGCAGGGTCACCCCCTGCATGCTGATCAACAAGGCCAGGGGATTCTGGCCAATGTCCAATTGATCCAGGGCACTCTCCACCTGATCGAAAAGAGAGGTATGGGCATCCCCCTGGGGAACATGACGGTAGAGCATCTCCTGGATCACCTGGGCTGCGGCCATGGCCAGGGGTATCTCCCGCACACGATGGCGCCCGTGAACGATGTCGGTTTGCAGAAGAGTCCCCAGAGTTTGCGGGGATCGGCAATACCCCTGGATATTGATGGTGTGGAAACCCGCCAGAGTGGCCCGCTCCGGCCCTTTCCGACTGCGAATACCCCGGGCAATGAGCGACTGGCTACCCCGTTCGCGGGTAAAAAAATGGATCACAAGCGAACTCTCCTGGAAAGGAATACGCCGCAGTACCAGGGCCCGGTCATGAAATTTCACTGTCGGAACCTTCCCAGTATCCCAACGCATGCAACAGGCGGGCATCGCCGCGCCACCCCTTGCGGACAACGACCTGGAGTTCCAAATGGACGCGACAGGCAAGAAAACGTTCCAGGTCGTGCCGGGCGGCGCTGCCAATCTTCTTCAGCATGCCGCCTCCCCGACCAATGACGATTCCCTTCTGCGACTCCCGATCGACAAAAATCAGGGCAGCCACATGCACCCGCTCGTCCGACTCCTGAAAATCCTCGACCTGCACCGCTGTATGATAGGGCAACTCCTGCTGAAGATGCAAAAACAGCTTTTCACGTACAATTTCAGCCGCGATAAAACGTTCGGGTTGATCCGTCCACTGGTCGTCCGGAAAATAGGCCGGTCCTTCCGGCAGGCGGGAAAAAACTCCAGCGAGGAGAGGATCGATGTTTTCGCCGGTCAAAGCCGACAGCATGGCAAACTCATTGATGACAATGCCCAGCTGGGCAGCTTTGGCTTCGCATGCCGCCACCAGAGGCAGCAACAGGGGACGTGGTCGGCTGTCCACCTTGTTGATGACCAGGAAAAGGGGCTGCCCCTGACCCGAAAGACGCGCAAGATTCTCCCAGTCCTCTTCGATGGGGCCTTTCGTGGCCGAAACAAAGTAAAGGATCAGATCGGCGTCGTCACAGGCACCGAAGGCGGTCTGCACCATGACCCGGTTGAGGACATGACTTTTATCCTGATGAATACCCGGGGTGTCCAGGAAAATCATCTGGCCATCAGGACGATGTTTCACCCCGAGGATGCGGGTGCGCGTGGTCTGGGCCTTGGGCGTGACAATGGCGGCCATGTGCCCCAACACCTGGTTGAGGAAGGTCGATTTACCCATGTTGGGCCGCCCGACAATGGCAATAAATCCGGAACGATACACCGCCCCCCCGGTCTTCGACATCCACTGGCTCCGCTTGCCTGAAATACAATTAATGAAAGCACCTCATGCTGGGCATGATTCCTCATCCGACATGATCTCGTCAAGTCATCCATGTTGCAACTGTTTCGGCAGGGCAAGAGATCTTCCTTCTCCAGGGCGATCCAACGCTGCATCGATTCACCTGGCAGAAAGACATGACGTGAACATAAAATTCCGTTACCCTGACGACAGGCCAGTGGCGTCAGATCACATCCGCGTGATCCCTGCGCACACTCTGTCATTGCTCGACACCGGAGATGACTGATCCCATGTATCGTCACTATCGCATCCTGCCCATTCAGAAAATCGGTTTTCCGTTGGCATCGGACGAAGTCGTTCTGCATCAGACTTTTCTGCATGGCTGTGTCTATCTTCTGCCTTTTTGTTTCAGCCTGTTGGCACTCATTTTTCTGCATCTGGTGTTTCGGAAGGTGGGCCACAACTTTTTTTTCCTTCCCACCCTCCAGGAGCTGTTGCAGTACGACTCGCCACCCTTGCGACTGCTCCCCATGGCCAGGTTCAGTTTGACCGGACTGCTTTTCTCCGTACTGGCGGCAGTCATCCTGTTCATGCGCGCTCTCTGGTTGCGAGAGACATCCAGCCTGATTTTGACCTCGCGGCAACTGGTCTATCAAACCCGCGCCTGGCATCCCAAAACGCAGAGTTGGCCCTTGACCGAAGAGTCGACCATGAGACTGGAGTACCACCCCTGGAAAATACGTTGTTCGGCCACTCTGATAATCCGGGACCGATCTGGTCACGAAACCTCCATTGCCTTCGTTGAGGATGCCGAGATTCTCCTGAAGACCATCAACCGGATTCGACAACAAAACCCATCCCCCACTCCGGCATGAGTGAGGGTTCACCTTGGCAGCAGGTCGGGCAGCAGTCTTGCGAATCATGTGTGGTCAACGGAGGCGTGCTTTGGTATCGGGGTCCAGGGGGCTGGCGACCGGACGGGTCAAGGGCAGATCCCTTGCGGGGTTTGGGGCGGAGCCCCAATAAAGTCTTTCATGTCACCCCTTTTTCCCGATCACAAAAAAACGACGTATTTCAAAATAAACGCGGTTTAAGGTCCGATTTTTCAAGCATGCCAATTTCAAATGCGATTGCCCTGTAC
>JADGCJ010000058.1:0-8141 GCA_015229045.1 Magnetococcales bacterium | reverse complement strand
GGTTCAAGGTCCGATTTTTCAAGCATGCCAATTTCAAATGCGATTGCCCTGCACGCGATTCAAGCCTGGTTCCGGTCGGGATTGGCATAGTTGCCGTGCAACAGATCGGACGGAGTGGTGTGCCACCAAAGGGGAATACGCAACAGCAGGATCGCCACCACCAGGATAACGGCCAACGCCACTCCCCCCACCGTCAAGACAATGGGTTGCCAGGAGAGAGGCATGATGTCAAGGCCATGGTCCGGGGGCAACAGCTCCCGATAACGGCTCAGCACAGTGTTGAAATCGCGCATCACGAACCAGCGCAAGGCCGGCACCAGCCCAAACACCGCCACGACACTGCTGCACGTCGTCGCCAGAAACATTTGCAGAATCACCTTGGCATAGATGGTCACCCAGGAAAAACCCCGACTCATGAGGATGCCAAAGTGGTTGCGTCGACGGTCAATCACCCCGCCAATCTGGGCAAACAACAACGCCGTCAACAACAATAAAAACGACCCGGCAAAGGCAGGAATCAACGACCCCAGCATGTCGCTCAACAGGTTGAAACGGCTCATGGCGTCCAGGTAGGTGGGATGAATGTTGAATGCCTGCCGTCCGTCCGAGGTACGAATCTCCTGAATCTGTTCGATCACCTGTGCCAGATGCGTGGCATTGGGAACGAACAGATGCACGGTGGAAAACGCAAGACCGGCATGGGTCAAATCCCAGGGAACAAACATATTTCCGCCTGCTTCAGCACTCTGCCCTGCGCAGAGAGCGCCACGCAGGGCATCCCCCCGGGAGAGCCTCTGACAGGGGATCCACACCTGATGGTTGCGATCATGATTGAGCGTATCCCATTGATTTTTCCAGGTCTGGGCAGGGACGTCAGCCTTTTTGCCACTGTTCAATCTGGCCACCGCCGATGGCGGGGAACACTTTTGCCGCGACACCTGGGGCCGCTCATCACCCCCCGCACTCTCCTGCTCCTTTTGGACACAGGCAGCGTATTGGCTGAGGAGTTCCCGAGGATAGTCAGGCTGCGTCAACAGACGATGATTCTGGATGGAGTCACCCCGCCCCTCGTTTTCCGGTTGGTAACGCAAATCCGGCAGATGGTGCGCAGCCAACAAGGCATGATAGGTGTTCAGGGGAAACAGAAAAGCGATCGATTCCATGGAGGGAATGTGACTCACCCAGCGCACTTTGAAAGGAATCAGCCGCTCCTCCTGAGAGACGGTCACCCGCAGCCAGAGGGTCTCCAACGCACGGATGGGGTCGTTCCAATCCAAGGTGGCAGGCAGGGCGGGACGCTTCTGCTCGGCCAGAAAGGGTGCCACCGCCTCCCGATAAGCAGCATAGTCAAAATGTCGACGGAACCGGGCGGTGCTCAGGACCACCTCCAGCGGCAACCCCAGCCAGGGAGAGCGCTCATCCTCGTAGGAGATGCCCAACCGGGTGGCATCGGCAGTCGCCAGTTTCCAGAGGGGATCGTTCGGATAGACGGCCCAACCGGCAAAGGGCGTGGTCCCTTTCCAGGACTGGGGCGTGGGCAGATGGATCGCCGGCTGATTGTCACCCAGCCGCCGATAGGGAAACACGGTGAGAGAACTCTTCTCTTCGGCAACGTGAGCCCCCTCCTGGGGCGACCTGCCCTGGGCGACAGGCAGTTTCATATCGGTCAACTTTTGCAGCAGGGCGGAGTCGATACCCTGCTGGTTTTCCCAATGCGAGGTCACCCAGACCGGCACACCATTGGGTTCGATATTGCCGATCAGGGTGTCCGCCAGACGATCGAGGAAACCCACCCGGGTACCCACAAAGACCAGGGTCATGGTCATCACCAGGGTCAACAACAAGGTCAACCAGACAAAGTCCCGCCCGCCCGAATCACAACCAAAACAGCCACACCAGAACGAACGACGAAACGCCCGCATGCCCAAAGAGATCCAGACCGGCATGATGCCGGAACGCCGTCGACGCGGTGCCTGGGCGGAAAAGGAAGAGGAGTGGCTGTTCATGCAGCAGCTTCCGCGACCGGGGGACGGGTACGCCCCTGAAGCTGACAATGGCCATGCGACACCAGGATGCGATGCGTCACCCGGGGATCCACAGCATCGGAGACGTGATGCGTCACCCAGATCAACAGACGATCTCCCTGGTCCAGCCAGCGATCGACCACCGCCATGACCTCTTTCCGGGTGGCAGCGTCGAGATTGCCGGTCGGCTCATCGGCAAACAGGACATTGGGGTTGTGAATCATCGCCTGGGCCAGGGCGACACGTTGCAGCTGCCCACCCGACAGCTGGTTGGGATACCGCCTCAAAAAGGCACCCACCACATCCTGACTGTCACTGTGATACATGTCCTCTCCCTGACCGCAAATCAAGACCTGTTGCACAGCCATGTGGACCTGCTCCTCGATTTCGTGGTGGGGCAGACCGCCGTGCAATTGCAGAGGATAACGCAGATTCTCCCCCACGTTCAGATAAGGTGTCAGGGTGCTGCGCTGATAGGCAAAACCAAAATAACGGCGCCGCAGCTGGGTCAGATCCAGATCGGAGCGTCGCCGTTCCAGACCCTTCGGTCCCCATTGGGCCTGGGCACCATTGGGAAAGACCCAACGCACCGTTCCCTGGCGTGGACGTTTCAGAAAGGTAAGAAGATACAACAAGGTACTCTTGCCGCTACCGCTGCGACCCAACACCGGCAAGCGTCGGGAGATGGTCTCGGCCTCTACGTGAATGTCGTCCACGGTCAGACGAAACGTATCGCCCCAACCCACTTCGGCCTCGGAGATCTCCACCCCCCAGGTCATGGCAAATAGTCCTGCGGAATCCAGTAGCCGCGCCGACCACCAAAATCATGGCTGAAGCGGTAGTTCTTGTCCGGCCCCAGAGGGACTGCCGTTATATTGCCCATGATCTGTTGCAGGGCCGAGCCATTGGCCGTGGAATCGGGGCATTGCAACACCTTGCTGGCCGGCAGGAGACGATAGTCAGGCCGTTGATGGTCCCGTTCGATGATCTCCAACATCTGCTTCGAATGGATGGCCCACACGGCCAGGCGCTTCAGCTCGCAGTAAGCCACGGCCTGGATGGGACGTTTCGCCCGGTCGAGGACGGGCTTGCCGGTCGCGTCGGCGACGATGAGATGCTTGTCCTTGTCCCGCAACGTCTTCTCGGCCGACAATCCCGGTACATGGTAGCTCAACAGGGGACTGTGGCGCCGTACAGGCAGACCGCCACGACGTTGGGCATATTCGGCGGGTGTCTCCGTGCTGTCCATGCTTTGCCCCCGGATCACCTCTTTCAGCCCGAGGACCAGAGCGCTGATCAGTGCCCGCCGCAACTGGGGTTCCGGCATCTCGTGGTACCCCTCGAACCCTTTCAGAACGCGGATCCAGGAGGAGAGGGCATGGCTGTCGACCCATAAGTCCTCCACCACCTTGTCGGTGGCCTCCACAAACCCTACCGACGTATTGTCAAACACCCGGCGTTCGCACTGCTCGCCCAGATCGCCGCAAGCCCCCTGCTTCAGGATGTGCCAATAGACCCCGGGTATGTCGACCCGCTCCTTGCGCAACCGTTCGATGACCGCACCAAGGGCCGCGCCGCCGTTGACATCCAGGATGATTTCGTTGATCAGGGTGCTGCCACCAAGCTTTTCCACCGTACCGACCAGCCTGGGCAGCAAAGTCTCTTCACCCATGCGGAAGAAGTGTTCGCTGTCGGAGCTGTCCCGTGGCAGGCTCTGCTGCAAGATATAGCGCAACTGGGCCTCAAATTTGGCATAGGAGATATTGTAAAGCTCCGGATGTTTGGCTTTTTCTGACAACGCAGGCGTCTCGATGGCAAAAAGCATCACGCTATTGGCCTTGTCACCGGGCTTGTCACTGCCCCGCAGGAAGTTGATCAGCGTCTCCCGATCGATCGGATGCCGATATTTGGCCCGCTCAAAGCGTCTGCCCTTGCCATCGACATACGGCAGACCGCTGCGAAAACCGCTGTCGCCGATGACGAACACCAGTTTCAGGTGATCAGGGCACGACGTCATATCCTTGCTCAAGGCCTGATGCAAGCCACCATAGAGATTCTCTTCATAGTCGTCCTGGTCATCGGTGGTGGCCCTGACCTGGGCGATGGCCTTTTGAAACTCGTCGTAGCTCTGGGACTGTTGTTCCGGTGTCAATTGGCAGGTCGCGGGCAGAGGATACCCTTCGCCGACACCATCGCCCAGGGAGTTGGCAACGAGCTTGTCAGCGTAGGTATCCCGGTAGACGCGAAAACCAAAACGGAACTGCGTCTCCTTGAAACCGGCCGTGTTCTTCAGGCCCTGGATAATCTCCTGCACCACCCCGGGCTTTTGCCGGGTACCGCGCACGGCATCGATCATGGCGTCCATGCTGGCGGTCGCATCCAGGACAAAAAAGATGTCGACGTTCTTCTTCGAGGCGAGGGACTTGAACTCCGGCATGATGCGTTGTGCCAGACCCGGCGAGATGGCAAATTTGCCGTTGCCCACCGGACGCCCCACCAAACCTGGCCGCGCCAGGGCAACCTTGTAAAAACGACGCATCTCCTCGCCAGCCGGTGTCGACAAATCTTCCGGTTCCACATGGCGACCGCGGGCATCCACCATATCCAGCACGGGGATGCGCATCGCCGACTTGAACCACTTGTTGCCCCCTTCGACCGGGTTGCAGGTCGAGGCCGAGCGGGCGACGGCATCCTCCAGACGTTCGTAGGTACAGACGGTACCCGGACCCTGTCCATCCGGGGTCTTGATATCTTCCCGCGGGCGCAGGCCGAAGGCATTATCCCATGGGAAGCCATCACTTTCGCTCACCCAGCCGACCAGAAGGTCGTCCTCCTTGAGGCGGAAGCGATCCGCCAGCAGCAGAGCTTTCTCTCTCTGATCCATGACAAAATACATGTGAAATCGTGACGCCCCCTCCCGGCAATGGCCATGACCGCCAGCGCACTCGGCCAGATCCGGATCCTGAAACACCCGCACGGTGGGTTCGCCCTTGCCCTCTTCCCGGGCCATGGTGGAGGTGCGAATGAAAAACTTGGTCTCCAACCCCGACTCCCCTTTGAGGGGCAGATCGCGACACAAAAGATCCCGTTTCGCCACCCACCCGGTCAGGGAGGGACGCTCCTGAAAGCGGGCCGAACGCACCTTGATCCGGTCGCCCGACTCTTCCAGGATCTCGGCGGTCTGGTTGAAGAGCAAATCGCCGACCTTGGCACCGGCCTGAGGTTTGTCCGTGACGGGCACCACCCCCCGTATCACCCGTGCCACCGGGCCGGTCCACTTGAGGGCCTTGTCCTGGTAATAGGGAGAAAAATCAACGCTGGCGCAACTTCCGCCTCCTCCCTTGGACTGGGTACCGGCATAGGCCACATGTGGAACCACCCACAAACCAACCATGCTCGCGCAGACGGCCCCCCACCATCCCAGCGTGCGACGCTTCCCCTCTCTTGCAAGCTCGGATCTCATATCCACGATCGTTCCGCCTTTCATGCTGACGTTTTCACTCCTGACCGCTGGCGAAGTCCACGTCAAGTTGCTGTCATGCATCATCTTACCCCTCTCGGCTCTTTCCTACCCCTATGATGCGGGCCTGGGAGAAGGACCGGATTGTCGATCAGGTACGCCGTTTCTCTTCAGGACCATACGAAAACCGGCTATGGAGACCATGGCCGGCATGCATTGACCTGCAATCATCCCTTCTCCGGTCCGAGCCGCGTCTCCGCCGGCCAGGAAATACCCTCCGGCACAAGGGGAGCGAGTCCACTCCCGCACTCCCAGGAGAAGGTCGTACCGCCCGGCCCCGGCGACATCCTGACGCTTTGGCTGCAACTCACCGTGCAGGTACATGAGCGCCGCTGCCCACTCCTCACGACTGGGCAGATGGTACGGACACCCGGAGCGGCCACCCATCCACTCGGCGTACCCCTGTGCCGCTTCCCAGGAGATGCTTTGCAGCGGTGTCCTGGTCTTGCCGCCAAAGAGTGCGCTGATCAATTTGGGTTTCTCGGCAACTTCGGTCGATACTTTTTTCCAGTGCATGCCGATTTGGACCAACAAACGGTTTTTTTCCTCTCCTTCCGCCAGGGCCTGCACATGCGCCTCGTAGCGGGCGAACTCCTCCTGGCTCACCGCATGAACCTGAATGAGATAGGGCTTTTTGACCAGAATTCGCGACAAGTCAGCCGCAACCAGGGAGGCCTGAACGTGCGGCGCAAGCGACGATCTGGCCAGATTGTATTCTCCGTCAGGTATCTCGATCATCTCCGGGGCGGAGCTCCCCTCTTTGTCATGCAACTGGCATGCCTGCGCACCAGGGGGCGTCTGACCGGCAGATGGAGGACCCGGATCACGCCCGTTGCCAAGATATCTGGCCATACCCATGCCCAGGAACAGCGTCAAAAACAGCAACACCAACAGGCGACGCCTGCGACGTCCGGAACGAACCGCACCATCCGGATGCCCCCTCTCCATGGGCGGCAGCGGCTTCTGGCTGACTCGACGTCCGTTTCCCCGAGTTGGCTTTTTCAGCACCCTTGTCTACCCCGTCGCATGAGTCATACCTGACGCAACCGCATCCCGGTCGATCATAGCAGAGGCCGCCCCCGGATAACAGATCCGCCTCCCCACAAAAATCATTTATATCGACAATCCGCATCGATCAGTGCGAAAATCCCTTGCTTCCGGGCACAATTTGCCCAAAATCGTCCCGGTTTAAAGTGGGGCAGAGATGCCAGAAACCCTTTCCGTCAAGCCAGCAAGTCTGAAGGGGGAATGAAGTTGACCAAATCCCAACTCATCCAGTCAGTCGCAGAACAACACAATTTGACCCGTCAGGAGGCTGAAACCGTCGTGTCTGCCGTCTTCGGCAACATTACCCAGGCATTGGAGCGTGGGGATCGCGTTGAATTGCGCGGTTTCGGTGCCTTCAGTGTCCGCCTGCGGCCCGCACGCGAGGGACGCAACCCGAAAACGGGCGATCTGGTCTCCATCCCCGAAAAACGGACACCGTTTTTCAAGGCCGGCAAGGAGATGCGGCGCCGGGTGGATGCCTGAACCTTCAACCGGGTACACGGACAAATCGACGTCCGGCCCACATGGATTGACCCTGTCGGTTCCATCCCGATGTCACTCCCGCGCTGACTCGGTGTCAGCGCGGGAGTGGGTCTCTGTGGTCCTTCGACCTCTCCCCAGACCCCGGTCAGGCCGTCCCGTGTCTTCGCAACTGTCAAACCGCGTCCGCTTTGAAACGTGTGGTTTCTTCGTGATCAAAAAGATATTGTAACTATTCAGCACCCGGCAACGAATCGGGGTCCAGGGGGCCGGCGACCGGACAGGTCCAGGACAGAGTCCTGGACCTCCATCCCAGTCTTTCAATAGTTAAAAAACCACACATCCCGAAATAAACTCGGCCTGGAATCTGGCAAAAGATTTGCATGTATTCCGTCAGTCGCAACGGGCAAGGATGATTGCCCACGCTTGGTGCGGATACCCGGTTACAGGGTCTCCCCACCGATAACACGGAGATGCAACCATGACGGAATACATGATTTCCACGTTGGGAAAGTTTGGCCTGCCCTTTCAAATCAACCCGGATCTCCCGGTGATCGAATACTTCCTGGAGGGTGAGCCGATCGGCGTTGCCATTCCCCGGCCCGGCATGGGCGCTCCGCGCTCCCACTCCCCGGACGAGAACGATTGCCTCCCCTGTCTGGAAAAGCGTTGGTGCGCCCCCTCGGATCTGGTTTTGCAATAATCCGTCCACGTACCGGCCCTTGCCTGGATCGGCAGGGCCTGCTTTTGGCCAGGATGGCGTCGCTCATTCATCCTCCGACCTGTTCGTCACGGAAAGGACAGGTCGGCTCGTGAAGGAACCTCCATGAACACTCCCCAAAAAGTCGGCGATACCACAACTGCTGAAATCTTGACGGAAAGCCGTCAAACGATGGTCATGTTGACGCGCCATGACCTGCAACTCTGGGTGCAAAATCTGGATCGCCTGGCTCGATCTCATCGCAACAAACCCCTCAACGGTCGCCTCCATCCCTGCGCTCGTTGAAGAAAAATGGTAACTGCCCAGGCACCCCCTCAAGAAAGGCCTGGACATGAAAGCCTTTGTCAGG
>JADGCJ010000057.1 GCA_015229045.1 Magnetococcales bacterium | reverse complement strand
GCCTGCATATGTACGAGGGACACCCGGCGTGGACGCTGGCAGCATGACAGCAGCGTGTCAACAGGATCAACAGGCGGCCATTGTGCCGCCTGTTTTATGTCTATAGTCTCAGTCAAAAATCATGCCAACGAAAATTTCGGGACACGACGGGAGGAAAAAATACCAAAATTTGGGGCCATCATACGCGGTGATCGGTGCCAAACCAAATGGCGCTTTACATTACACCAAACCAAATGGCGCTTTACACCATCATACGCGGTGATCGGTGCCAAACCAAATGGCGCTTTACACTGGCGGGCGGGGGCCCGACCTCGCCGGGGGCGAACCCGGTTTTGGCCGTTGCCGTAACCATTGGATTTGTTGGGGATTTTGATACCAAAAAGGCCGCCCGGTTGGGCGGCCTCGGAAGGAAGAAATCCCTTTAAAATCAATTTGGTGGAGCAAGTGATACGCCGTCAAACTCATTCTCCAGGGTTTGTTGCGGTGCAACACAAAGAAGAGTTTGAAGACGTCTTGGCTACCAATTGATGCGTGCTACCATTGAGCACCATGATCTTCAAAAGCTTTTTCCGTCTGCTCAAACTCTCCTCCCGAAAACGGATCCAACCTGTGGACCCGCATTTCGATGTCCTTTTGGTCAGCAAGATGGTGTGATCGCAAACTTTTACTCTATTCGCGGAGAATAGAGAATTTTGCGCTGAGTAGTGTCCCAGGGAGTGGTGTAAATTTGGGCCTGCCGGGGCGCGGCGCAGCGCCCCCCGAGAGGCTGGCGGAGCTGCGCCCCGGCCTGGGTGGCGGTCATGATGGTTCTCTCCTAGAGTGAAGTCGCCAAACATCGACCCATTGGAAGGAGACCACCATGACCACCGAGGAAAGAATGACATTATTGACACTGGCGGAAAAGGCCGGAGAGCCGACGTTTCTCAGGGATCTGGCTGAGTTTGTGTTGCAACGGCTGATGGAAATCGAGGTGGAGGGCCATTGTAGCGCCTCTCGTTACGACCGGAACGACGAACGGAGCAACTACCGCAACGGCTACCGTGATCGGGATCTGGAGACGCGGCTGGGCACGTTGGAGTTGAAGGTTCCGAAGTTACGCAAGGGAAGCTACTATCCGTCGTTTTTGGAACCCCGCAAAACAGCGGAAAAGGCGCTGGTGGCCGTGGTTCAGGAGGCATACGTTCAGGGGGTGTCGACCAGACGGGTGGATGAGTTGGTGCAGGCCATGGGGATGAGTGGCATCTCCAAGAGTCAGGTTTCCAGGCTATGCGCGGAGATCGATGAACGGGTTCGCTCCTTTCTGGATCGACCGTTGGTGGGCGAATGGCCTTTTCTCTGGCTGGATGCCACCTATCTCAAAGTTCGGCGCGCCGGTCAGATTATTTCCGTAGCGGCCATCGTCGCCGTTGCGGTGAACAGCCAGGGGCAAAGAGAGATTCTCGGTTTGAAGGTGGGTCTGTCCGAGGCGGAACCATTCTGGACAGATTTTTTGCGCAGCCTTGTGGGGCGCGGGCTGAGTGGCGTCCGACTGGTCATCTCGGATGCCCATGGCGGTTTGAAGGCCGCCATTGCCAAGGTGCTGGGCGCGACCTGGCAGCGATGCCGGGTTCATTTCATGCGCAACATCCTGGCTTGCGTCACCAAAAGCCACACCGACATGGTGGCAACGCTCGTGAGAACCGTTTTTGCCCAGGAGGATCTGGATGCCGCACGACGACAATGGCGCACTGTGGCGGATTCATTGCGGGAGAAATTCAAGGAGGCCGCCAAGCTCATGGACGATGCAGAGGAGGATGTGTTGGCCTTCATGGGATTCCCAGGCAAATTGCGCCGACAGATCCACTCCACCAATACCATTGAACGGCTGAACCGTGAAATCAAGCGCAGGACCGATGTGGTAGGCATATTCCCTAATGAAGATGCCATCTTGCGCTTGGCAGGAGCCGTTCTGATGGAGATCAACGACGACTGGGCGGTCTCCAGGCGTTACATGAGCATTGATGCCATCGCGGAGGCTATGAACGTCGCCGGTGAAAGCCCGCGACAACTCGAAAAGGCTGCTTGATCAAATTCAGGAGAGACCACCCAATTTACACCACTTGACGGGACATGATCTTGCGCTGCCGCAACGAGGCTCTTCTACTGCTTTATTGAGCCGTTTTTATCGCCCACTTGGTGGCTATTATCAAGTGCCGAACGGAGCAGGTCAATGGAAGACGGCCTGCAAGGAGTCGATGTCTGAATTATATTCGCGAACGCCTTATATAATATCAATATCAGCCAAAAGACCAATGACCAGCTTTTCGATAAGATTTAATACCTCAAGTACTGCATCCGGTCGAACGACGATCCGTTGGCCCAGCTTGTAGCGCATGTCGCCACTTTTTGTAATGTATTCCTGATCGACAATACCCTGAGTGTGAGCCAGCAAATGTCTCTGTTGGAAAACACGTTGAAGTGTCGAAAACTCATCTGTTTTTAAGTGGGCAGCATAAGATTTACCTGTCGCCGTCTGCCAAAGTTGATCGCCCTCTCTCAGGTTCTGAAATGCGTTGCGGCGAGCTTTTGGAGTTGATGGCAGGTTAAAATAAATGGCCTCGACGCAACGTTGGAAAGCTGTGATAGCATTCTGTAACCCATTCTCGATCAAGAGGCGCTTGGTGCTTTCCGCTGTGTCCCGATCTGGAATAGCGGTGAGTACGGCATTCAAGGCGTCGAGCGACAGCCTTATGCCGTTGATGGTTTGTGCAAACTGCTGATCGGCGGCATTGTGGCCGCAGGCCGGACAAAAATAGGCTGCGCCCACGACGGCATAACGACATGCACAGGCTGGACAGGTAATCTTCAATCGCATAGGTTCGGTCGCTGCAGGTGGCAGAAGCACATATTGCGGACGACCATTAACCTTCATCGTCATCGAAATGAAGCTGCTGCTCGGTTGTCTCCGGTTCCATCGGTCTGCATCGCGTTCCAACGTCTCATTGATGCCAGTCGCGATTTGGGCGAATGTGGCCTGTCGGGCATGCTCAATCTGTTCCTGCGTCCACCATTTGCCCGAGTCGTTTGTATGGCCGCAATTCGGACAGTAGACTTCCTCGTCCCGAATTTTTTCTGCCCAGTCCTCACTCAACACCTTGAACTGGAACAGACATTCATCTGATGGACATTCCCGATCAAGATACCCCTCTTCGTCATCCTTAATTTGCACAGTTATCTGCGCCTGATCTTCCAACTGTCGCAGCATGCGGATCGTTTCCTCGAACATTGCTACACCCTGGCTCATTTTAACTTGGTTACATACAATCACAATGAGGCATGTTGACGCTATTTTTTCCTGACACCTGCACCTGATGCGAGAGCATCACATTTACGACCAGTAACCACCTATTTTATTGATTGAAACGCTATGCTACGGAATACCATTTTACGATGCCAAGTCAAAAAATGTCTATGTTTATCATTGATTCGACGCAGTTGTAAAGATCTATCAAACCCAAGAATTCCTATTGATTTTAAATCAAGCAAATCCGATTCGATGACCATACCGGCATCATCAAAGGTGATAAAGCCGCCGTCGAATGCTGCGTCTAGATGTGGTGCGAGCAGAAGTCCGTTAAAGACGTCCAAACGTTCCGCATCCGTTTCGCAGTCCGCCCATGGTTTGATGTGGCTTGCGCGAAGCAACTCAGTGATAACAAGGCCGGTGATAGCGCAGGCCCCCTCCCAGTAATCGAGGAGTCCGTTGCGAAAGACGTTCTGCCCCACGCGCTGGACCACAAGACGCTCTGCCTCCGTCGTCTTCGGAAGTGTTGCCGTCTGTTTGAGAAAGACATGGAGTGGCTCATCAGGAAGCGACCGAGAGAGTTGGAATGCTCGACGAATCAGCCGGTGCAAAGAGGCTACATCTCCCACACTTCTCGCCGCCGGGGATCCTGTTGGAAGCGGGTTCTGTAGGGGAATGCCGTACTCGGAAAGCGCCTCGAACACATCCCAACGCGAAAAGGCGACCCTGTAGAGGGAGTCACCAAGTGCAGAAAGCCAGATGCGCATCCGGGTTTGGCTGCTCGCAAAGGAAAGCCAGTCACCCTCCCCAGGGCATGCGAGGTCAAAGCCGTTGTCTGTGGCGGCCTTCTCCAGCCTGGTCATGACAGCATGGGACAGATTCATGACCGTCCTGCTCCCAGCAACTTGCACAGCCAAGCCACCCGGATGCTCACAAAAGCAGGCCATGGAGCGGCCTTCAGCATGTCGTCAGCTATCTTGTCGCGATCCGTCTTGGATGCCGTCTTCTCCTTGAATCGCCTTGCTATTCCTGATTTCTCACTGTCGATCGCGGCCTTACGCGCCGCTATCAGCGCCGGGGCATTAAGATTTAGTACTGTTTCTCCAATGGAATAGCACAGCCCCCGATGAGTTGCGACGGCTATTCCCACATCGTTCCGAACGTACATCTCCCCACCACTGGTGAAGCCAACATATCGTTCGAACTTACATTCCGTTGGCCACGGCAGGTCGGGATCGGAGGCGTCACACCGCAGTGGCTGATCGCCCTTGGCACTGTCGCATGTCTCAGCATTCGCGCATGAGAGGTGCAAATTCTTCCAGTGCAAAGCCAAATCCGGGTTGCGGCTGAGTGGACGCCAATGGTCGATATGAGGGATCGGGTTTCCACCCAGCCGTCGTTCGCAGTAGATACAGAGGTGGTGTTGCTCCCGTAGCATCACCGCCCGCAGCTTTGACTTGTCGAGCCGGTCGAAGTGTCCCCGTGCGCATCGCGTTTTATCGGAGTCTGAAACCAACCCTTTCAGATCTTCCAGACAGGTTTGCTCGGCCTCAGTAAAGGTCCGAGCTGGTTGGCCATCCGGGCTGACATCGCCCGGCGGGCAAGGTTTCCGGATGCCGCGCATCTCATGCCTCCATGTCGTCCATGAGGCCACGGGCCCGGATCAATTCAGGGTCGAAATCGCCCCACTTGGTGATGAGCCGCGTGTAGATCTGTTCGGCTTCCTCCCGACGGCTATGGTCGATGGCATCGTACAGGTTACGCAATTCCTGGGCGCCGGACTCATCCCGGTCATCGGTGGTCATGAACTCGCGCAGAATCGCATTGCTGTCCCGTCCTTCGACGAACACCCCCTGCTTTTGAATTTTCCCATTCACCAATCGGCGCACATGCCGGTTCTGCGCGCTGCTCAGAACCTGAGGGGAATGGGTGGTGACGATGAACTGCAGTCTGGGGAAAGCCTCACGCAGCCCGTCCAAGACAACCCGTTGCCAGCGCGGGTGAAGGTGCAGATCAATTTCATCAATGAGAACGACGCCCTCCACTTTGGCGGGTGCATCCCCGCCATCGCTCTCATTGAGCATGATGGCGCGGCGGGCGATATCGGCGACCAGGGCAAGGAAGAGGTGGTAGCCATCGGAGAGTTCCGACCAGGTGGCAATCGCACCGTTTTCGAACCGCACCATGGGACTGCGCTCCCGTGGGTCATACCAGGCACGTTTCACTCCCGGCGTCGCGCGGACCAAGGCATCCATCACGGCTGCCGCGCAGAAGTGCTCCGGTTGTCCTTCCTGTCGTCGCACGGTGTCACCAATGATCTCCTCAAGGAGCCATTCAAGCAGCGGCGCATCGGTCAGCGACGGATCCAGTGACGAGGCATAGCCCTCCCAGCGGTCTCGCGTCGGAGTCACAGATTTCTTGCGGAAGCGACCTCTCCCCATGCGCTCGGTGCCGTACCAGGCAAAGAGGGGCCATCGCTCTCCAGGTTTACGGATGCTTTCGATGCTCTCCAAGGCTGCCCGGTGGTTCTTGGACATGCGCCCGGACGAGGAATTGACCGCTGTGGACCATTCCACGCCGATACGATCACCGATCTCAGCCATCCAGGCGATGGTACAGTCACCGGCGGGTTCTCGACGGCCACGCTCATCCAGCGTGACCAGCCGGGGATCCCGGTGCCAGTCCAACCTGATCCCCCGAGGTGTCCCAGGTTGGAAGACCGATAGTCCCAGGGCCATGGCGTTCAGGATTGCGGATTTGCCCTCTCCGTTCTCGGCGAAAAGCACGGTGAGATCCGGCTCGAAGTCGAGGTCGAGGGTGGCGAAGCAGCGGTAGTTCACAAGGCGCAACGTCTTAAAGCGGAACATGCTCATTCCTCCGCGCGTCGGGGTGGCGGCAGTGGCGAGACGTAAGGACGACCCGTTGCCTCTGTCTGGGCCAGGGCGTCATAGATTTCAAGAACGACCCGCTTGGTGCGGAACTCGCCGTAATTACGAACCTCGGCGCGCTCCAGCACATCGAACGTGCCGAGAATATAATCCACATCGTCGCGAGGGAGACCGTAGAGGTGGAAAAACGCAGCGTCAAGCTCGCATTGAAGCTGAAAACGGCGTTCTGGGTTCCAGATGAACGGTGGACCATCATCGCCGCAGTCCTGGGCGAAGGGCTGGAGATCCCAGGCAGTATAGGTAAGTTCCATAACCCTCTGCAGCAGCCAGTCTCTAGCAGAGTACACTCTATCCCATGCGATGCGCTCGGTATAGGCGGGTGGTGGCAGTGCTGCAAGCTGTTTAAAGATGTAAAACATAAAATTTATGCCGCCAAGCTTCTGGCGAGCAAGGTAGTCAAGAACAAGACTACACAAATTAGCATATAGACATGCCGCTTGCCTCGAGTCCGTACCAGGCAATGCGAGGAAGAAAGAATCACCTTGCGCCGAACGTGGAATAATTGCGGCAACAAGGCTTCGCACACTGGCACGAGCATCAGTCACACGCCTCCATCCGAGGAACCACCCACGATCCCATATTCCGTCAAGTTTTGCATCCACATCATTCTCTGCCACCCAGTAGAATGGCAGAGGTGCATATCGGGCATCGGCCAATTGCTCGTCCGTCGGCGTTGGCAATCGGTGCAGGCGTTCACCGGGAGCGGCATTCTCGAACGTGCCACTGCGATGGGTGTAGATGTGCGTCATCTTCGCCTCGTAGAGTGGCAGCATTACCTGCCCATCCTTGATAAAGCGATTGCCATCAAGTTTCCACCCGGCTGACGCCAGTTCGCTTCGGGTACGAAACAATCCAGAGTCGTTCGCCATATGGAACATGGCCATGAAGCGCAACCACCATGGATTTCCATCAAGATTCCCTTCGCGCCAGAGCACTCCTGCCCGGCGGTACAGTGTGAGTGCCAGTTCCGCATCACGTCGGGTGCGGAAAATGGGACATGTGCCGGTATTCGGATTGATGGTTTCAATATCCTGTGCGCTCAAGGTAAAGTGGCGATTCGGGTCATCAAGGTCCGCAATGCGCTGTCCCTGGAACATGAAGTCAGCAGCCAGTGCAGCATCTTCGGTTCCCGATAGCGTCGTCAACGCAAAGCGGAGCATATGCCCCTTTCCAGCAGTAAAGAACCCTTCGTTCTCGAATTCCCACATCGACCGGAGCGCACCATTTCGAATAATTGCCTGGAAATAACCCTTTGTCGTGTCATCCGTCGCGATGCCGCTGGGCACGATGAATCCGGCGCGTCCAGTCTGCCCAAGCAAGCGCCAGTTTAGTTCGGCGAAAAGGGCATAGGTATTCACGTCTCCCTTGCCGCACAGGGGGTACCGCCCTGACTGTCTTACGAAATGGCTTGAGCCTTGAGCCGCCCGGCTTTCGCGCGCCCAGTCCTCCCACAGTTCAGGATTGCATTGTGGCAACTCCGCTATCCTCCTTTTTCTTTCAGAAGCATTGATGGCCTTTGCAATGGTGTCGTCGCGGGAAGCGAAAAACTCCTGTTCCTGGAGTTTGACCCGTTCCCACGGCGGATTCCCAAGGACAACATCGAAGCCCCCCTTGTCGAAGACCTGGGGGAATGCCAGTTCCCAATGAAAGAGCGTGTAGTCCCGGGCGATACGGGTGGTCGTTTCGTTCAGCAAAGGGGATGGATCACGTTGACCTTCCGCAATTGCACGCCAAATTGCCTCAGTGGGAGCGGCTTCGGTTTCGGGACCGACTTTAGCCTTGGGCCACAGGAAGGCAGCGCACCAAGCGTCGTGGACGAGCTTCTCGCGACGCCAGGGTTCGGAGGCCAACAACTCGGCCCAGCGCTGCTCTTTTTGCGTCAGCAAGGTTACGTCTGTGTCCAACGTGGTTTCCACTTGGTTGACGGCTTGGCGAAGGCTCACTGCCTGCTGCAGCGTATCCAGAGGCAGCAGTCGTTGCCCCTTGCGCTCAATATTGTTCCTTTTTTTGAACGAGGTTGCGAGCTTGCGATCATCTCCCTCCAGCGCCTCCCAGGCTTCGTCCGGAACCCCCTTGCTCATGAGTGCCCGAGTGGTTCCGAGCAGAGCATTGCCGTGGCGGATATGGGCATCAAGGAATGTGAGCGGCAATCCGGGATCCACGGCTTCCAACCAGAGCGCCACTTTGCACAATTCCACCGCCAGAGGATTGAGATCAACGCCGTAAATGCAGCGACCCACCACCTGCCGGAGCGAGCGGCGGTATTCCTCGGGGGTCGGTGTTCCCTCCGATTTCAGGCGGGCCACCCGTTCTGCGATGCGTCGAGCGGCTGCGATGAGAAAGTGTCCCGAACCACAAGCCGGGTCTACAACGGTCAGACTGAGCAGGGCCTCAGCACCGGCTTCAGGATGGCGTTCGAGTGACCTTTCAATGACCGGGTCCAGTGCGCTTTTGAGCAGGATTTCCACCAGACTATCCGGCGTATAATAGCTGCCGCTGGTCTTGCGCGCATTGCCACGGCTCTCGTCGCGACCGGCAAAAGTGAAATGGCGACCATCCTCCGTAATCTGAGGAACGAGTTCGAGGAGACCTTCGTACACATAGCCCAGTTCATCGGATCCCATGTCCCGCCAGTTCACGCGCGCAAGGCCGGTGGTTTCCCGCAGCCAGCACAGGCGAAACATCGCCATGAGCAGGGCGCGATTCTCGAGTTTGGCGCGGTCCAGGTCGGGACACTGCGTCGGGGCGAAAATCCCGGCAAGTGCTGGCAAACCAAGCTGCTCCTCGCCGTGCCCCAGGGCATCGAAGACGATTTTCATCCCCTCCCACAAATCCGCATGCCGATCATGCGCGCTGCGGCGGGCGGATCGATCTCGTAACCTCTGCAAGGAATAGCCAACGGCATATCGTTCCCTTGTTTCCTGGGACGTGCCTTTGGGGTGGAGCAAACCGCGCTCTTCAATGGCAAGAAGAAAAATTAGGCGATAGACCAGTCGCAGCAATTGACCGAAGTAGTCGCTCTTCTTTAGTGTGCCGTCGTGCAGTGCCTTTCGCAGAGTATGATTGCCGGGGTGTACCAAAAATCCTTGTCCAAGACTGGTCAACGCCTCCTCAAACCTCTCCCGCAGCCGGTCCCTAGCCCGCGTACCCTCTGCGCGGCCAGACGCTCGCCAAGTCTCCAATGGGCATTGATCGGGCGACTGATCGAGGCGACCGAACCGGGTCGCATGCATGAGGAGCCACACGGCAGCAAAGTCCGGGTAGAGTTCCTCCGTAAACAGCCGGGCCAAATCGATCTCGATCCACGCCGGTCTGGTCAGGCTCGCGTTGTCTCTGACAATGCGCAGGGAATGGCCATCCGAGCAGATGCCCCACAGGGCAACTTCCGAGGCGTTGAGAAACTCCTGCGCCAGTCCAAAGACACTGCGACGGCGATGACCATCACCAAGATCTGGTCGCTGGGTGTCGAGACCAACGCCCGCCGGGGCAAGGGCAATCGGCACCCTCTGCCCCCTCCCGAAAGCGGCGATGGGGAATGCACGGTCATTCAACATGACCAGTGGTTGGCTGATCGACCCAGGTTCAAGAAGTAATCCCTGGTGGACAGCCTTGACCTCCTGAAGATCCAAAAACCCGAAGGCCTCACGCAGCAGACTATAGATGAAACGACGCACGAGCTTTTCCGGATCGGCTTTGGAGCGTCTTCCTGCTTCGAACTCTTTCCAGTGTGCCTGGGCAACGCGCCAGTATCGTCCGATCTCATCTCGGAGTTCGAGACCCTTGGGGACACCGTAATCCTCGGGTGTCTGCCCCCCCACCGATAGTTGGACTATCCGGGTCAGCCAATCAGCAGCAAGGAGACTCCCCTCAATGGAGATGGTATCGAAAGCAATCTCGGCATCACGCCGAACTCGAGTGGTTCGCGCTGCCATGGTCAGATCACCTTTGGAAGGAGGACGAAGATGCCGATCACGTCGGGGCGTGGCAGGGCATCAACCTGGGTACTCCCGGCACGCATGTTGCTCGCATCACGCACCCTCAGATGGTCCTCAAGCAGTGCCTGCGCGCGCTCAGTCGCGAATATCTCCAGTTCGACGGAACGCTCCGAGATCAGACCAACGGCGCGGGCGGCTTCACGTTCACGAACATGCGGCAGGGTATCTTCCGCCGGAGGCGAAGCCAACAGTGCCAGTGCTTCGGCACCACTGATCCGGTTGCCAGCCTGTGCTCCGCTCCAGGCAACAGCCGTAGCCTCTTCAACGAGTATCGCACTTTCCGTTTTGCCTCGGCGAATGCTGAGCTGGTGGCGAAGTCGGAGAAGCGCAACGACCGTGCGCACCTTTACCTCCATCGATACCCAGCAACCCACTCGTCCAAGAACGGCAGGATCCTCGTTTTCACTGGCCTCCACGTTGTTGCTCAAGGTACGCCCGAGCAACGTCTCGGCCAGAATGGCAACCAGGGGATGGCTTCTCTGGACAGCATGGCACGGGGGCGGCGCGGGATAGCGGAAATCAATCCGCAGCGTACCGGTCATCCCCTCTGCTTCCAGCCTCTCCCGCAGTTCATTAGGCAGCGATGTCGTCGGAACCTTGAAACCACGACGTTGCGGCTCAAGCCCGGAGCCAAACCGCAAAAGTGCCCGCTCCGTAAACCGGCGAACATCATCTTGTCCCCCGATGGCAGCCAGACTCTTGTGCCATTCTGGGAGTACATCATTCGGCTTGAGTCGTCGCTGAGCGAATATTGTCCGATTTTTCTTGGCCTTCTCCGCAACGTCGTTCCATTTCTCCTCAAATTCCTCGAAACCTGGCAGAACGGGCATTGGTTGCGCTCTTACAGCCGGTTTGTAAGTACGGTGACGGATTAGAACGGCCTTCAGGAGGGCCTGAGTCAGCGTATGTCTTTCATCCGGGATGGGAACAGGCACGCCCAGCTCCTCCCTGATACGGGCCGCTTTTCGCAGAATGACTTCAAGCACAGCACCATCAACCGGGTTGTTGAATCCATAAAGGAGCAAGGCACGAACCGTTTTGCTTGGCTGTCCGAATCTGTCTACACGACCTTCGCGCTGCTCGTGCCTGGTTGGATTCCAAGAGAGATCGTAATGAACCACTGCATCGAAATGCTCCTGAAGATTGATGCCTTCCGATAGGCAGTCCGTGGCAACCAGCACGCGTGGTCCCTCGATATCGCCAAGCTTGGCAACACGCACCTCCCGCTCCTCGGGCGGCAATTCACCGGTGATGACATTCACGGTCGCATCGCTCAACTGGTCGCGAAGGTAGCGGGCGACGTAGTGGGCCGTAGCGATGTAACGGCAGAATACGACAGGATTAAAACCGTCCTTAACCAGATTCGCCACCTGGGTCGCGGCAACCTTAAGCTTCGGGTCGCCTTTCTGGCCTGCAAGTTTTTCCGCCTGCGCTACGAGGCCATTCAACGCCGGGTCACTCGAGGCGGCAGAAGGTTCGATATCGTCCTCGACGAGGGTATCCTCACCACCGTCAAAGAGGCGATCAAGCAATTCCTCGCGATCTTCGTTGGTCAGTTCCTCTCCTGCTCTCGTTTTCAGGGCCAATACTGCTGCCATTGGGCTGGAAGAGGCGCAACGCAGCAACGCCAAGGTTCCCCAGAAGTTGAGCCGTTCGCGTAGGGTGCCGCCTTGTTCGGCTTCGACGACTTCAGCACAATAATCAAGAACACCGTTAAAAAAAGACTCCCACTCACCCGTAAGTTTGTAAGTGAACTCCTTTGTTTCTCGTTTAGGAAAAAGGTCGGACTCCTGCCACTCCGCGATATCGGGCCGCCGACGCTGAACGAAGTTCCTGGCCAGACGCTCCCGCAGGCGCTCCCGTTCCAGACCAGAGGCTTCCTGAAGCTTCTCGTACTCGGTATCCAGAAGCCCAAGCAGTCGATAAAAGGCAGCGTCGTCGCCGCTGTGGGGCGTTGCCGTAAGCAGGACCAGATGGCGATTTTCTGAGGCAGACAGAGCCTTGAGCAGCTCGAAGCGTTGGTGTCTCCCCTGTCCGTTGCCCGTGCAGGCATGGGCCTCATCCACGATGACAAAGTCTGGACAAGAATGAAGAAAATGGTCCCGGCGGTCCTGGCTTTTGATGTAATCCAGACTGACTACCGTATGCGGATGGACGGAAAAGATGCTGACTCCAGGCGGAATGCCGCGTTCAAGTCGCCGGGCACTCGATGCGGTCACAGCCATGGCTTGAAGATTGAAGCGTGCCTCAAGCTCTGTGACCCACTGCTCGACCAAGTGTGGAGGGCACAGGACGACAGTGCGGTCGATATCGCCCCGATCGATCAGTTCTCGCGCAATCAGAGCAGCTTCGATGGTCTTTCCGACACCGACGTCATCAGCGATAAGTAACCGAATAGGATTAAGCTTCAGTGCCATCAATAGTGGCACCAGTTGGTACGCACGCGGCTCGACCGCGATTTGTCCAAAACTGCGGAAGGGACCAGCACCCCGGCGAAGCGAGAGCAGCAGCGCATCACGAAGCAACAGCGCCGAATCGTGACCACCCAACTGAGAGGAATCCGGCACAGGAAAGCTCGCCTCTCGGACGGGTTCGCGTTCCAACGGGAGGAAGATGAGAGTTTGGTCTTCCTCCGATCCCGAGATGGGCCGCAAATATAATGTTTCCGTTGTACTTCCAGACAGGACCATCCACTCACGGTCCCTCGCCGACACAAGACTACCCGGGCTGAACTGCGCTTTGTTCATGCACTCCTCCCAAGCAGACTGGCAAGACGTCGGAACGTGGCATCCCATGGTTCTGCCGAATTGAAGATGACGACCTCAAATCCGATATCCTCAAGTTGTGAACTTGCATGCGGAGCAGCATTAGGCAGGAGAGCCGCAACGTAGTGACGACGCCACAGCAATACCCCCTCATGATCTTTCGCTTCGGATGCCGGATCAGGCGCGGGCAGGTTGCGGCGGCATGCCTCGGCAAACCAACGATTGGTGTTAACATCCGATGCATTGATCGGCAGTTCCTCCATGTTTTCTGATGGTGTAGGGACCACGGAGTGTCCAATTGTTGTGACTGACGCAATCCCGAAACCCTCCACAATTTCAGCTTGGGTGGTAATGATCGAAGCAGCCAAGCGAAGAAGAATTTCCCGGGCACCCAGATCACGCCTGTCTAGCAATTCGTGGTCAGGCTGATTGTAGTATGACATCAGACAGCGATAACACGCTGCAACGCAGGCGGTCCCTGGTTGATCAACCAGTTCCATTGGATCGTTCGGAATCTTGTCCTTTTCCCCGATATCGAAGTGCATGACATGAAGTGCTTTTCGGGCTACAACGGCAAGGCTCTCTGGTTCGGTAACTAAACGGATGAGAACACCAGCACCACCTTCGGTGGCTTCGTAGAGAAGGAACCCCTTTCGAATGGCGCGGGTTGGCATTGGCTCGGCAAGAATCTCGCCCTCTTCAAGCTGGTAAACGGCTTCGATTCCTCGAAGCAGCCCATGCTGGACGGTAGCAATCCCGGACTCAGTAAGTTCCACGTTGACCGGCGTGAACAGAAGGGCATTCTTCCGATCCTGTACACTTGGGACGATCGGCTGTCGTGGTGATGCCGTTGGATCGTTACTCTCCTCATCCTCTTCGTCTCTGTTTTTAGCCCAGTATCCAGATATGGGATCGATCAAAAATCCTAGTACACTTTTGTTTGCACGACGACGAAGGCCCTTATTGAGCCGGGTAATGGTTGCTCCAGGGCCGTAGGCAAGACGGACCAGCTCGGCACTGGCATCAGCCGCCAAAGCACGCCGCACGTCAAGTTCGTGTTCTCGGACCGCCCATTCAAACGTAGTCTGGATCTCGAATCCCTGTCGCTGGCGTTCTTCATCGTTCGCCGTGATGCGTTCGACAGGTTGCGTGGCGACATTCTCGATGCGGTAAACATGGTTAATCATGTCGGCCCCGTTCAGCAAACCGCCGCAAGCATGACAAACAGAAGTCTGCTGTTCGAAATGTCCAGCACCACAACTCGTACATATTCGAACCGACTTCGTTGGCAACTGAACGTCGGGCGTCGCACTATCGCGTTGGCCCAATGATAGGAGGGCTCGAGTTACCCGAAATGCCCGTCCTTCGTGGTAGATGAGGCTGCGAGGTCCAAACTCGGAGAGAGCCAAGAATCGTGGGCGTTGCAGGTATGTTTGCCGTCCGCGACCGTCCGAAGTTGCCGGAATATAGGCCATCAAAGGTAAACGGGGGAAGTTGTAGCCAGGGAGAAAACCCTCCGTGGCGAGGTAACGATAGGTATAAAAGTCGCTCGACAGAGTGCTCGTGCCTCGCTGAAGCAGGTTGAGCTGATCGATGGCCTGGGCGTGGCGAACCTGCGCTGCCCGCTTTTCCTGATAGGGGGCAGAGTAGTCATCCATCGTCCGTCGTGCCGCATCCCTCTGCTCCTCAGCTGCGGCAAAAAGATTACGCCACCGGTCGAATGCCCGATTGAACCTCGTGATGGCCGTGGACACGATGTCGTTCGCGTAGGAATCGCGATCCGTGTACCAGGGAGCCAGAAGGGGTGTGAGGTCGTCTGACACCAGATCAAGGATGCGGTGAATGCGCTTCACCGCATGATTCGCAACCTGTTTGTGCTGCATGGCCTCGATCAGGGGTGGAACCATTGGACGTGCGTTATCCACCAGTACAAGAAGTTCAGCAATGCTTGGGTCGAGAGGTCGATCTACGCAGGAAAGCCATACCGCCTGGAGATGACTGTCGATCAGATCACGATTCGCCAAGTCAAGCAGAGGTGCCTTCACCTCGCCATGAACCATGGCACGGGGGTCACGGAAGAAGTACTGGTCATGAGGACTCTGTGACGAAGAGTATGTGAGAACGAGCGCGGCCTGTCCGCTTCGTCCGGCTCGACCGCTTCGCTGCGCGTAATTCGCTGGTGTCGGTGGCACATTGCGCATGTGGACCACATTGAGGGCAGAAATATCGACTCCCAACTCCATCGTCGGCGAGCAGAAAAGAACAGGAAGGAAACGGTTGGCCTCACCAATCTCGCGGAGATGCTTCTCTTCTTCCGCGAGTTCATTTTGTTCCTTTTCACCATAACGGAATCGCTTTTCGCGCACGGCCCGCCGATCACTGTCAACTTGTGCGGTGTGTTCTCGCGCCTCGAAGCCGAAAAGAGGATGCGCTGGAGAAAACAGCATGGTCGCGAGGTTTGAGTAGAGATCCCGGAAGAAAGCATTCTCTGTCGATGACTGCCGGGCCGACGTTATTGGGTCTCCAGGACGAAACAGGATGCAGGCATCGTTGAGCCGCCAGCCCGGCTGATCAAATGGAGTGCTTTCTTCAGAAACCAAACCGTGTACTACGGCAATTCGGAGCAGGTCACTTACGAGCCCGTCGAATTCCTTGGATTTCAGATTACGGATTGCACCATCCCCATTCCAAAGCCTACTGGCACGAAGTGCTTGTCCAAAACTGCTGCGAGAACCAGCACGCACCACGAGGTCCATGTCACGCAACGAACTCTGTTTCCTCTTGGGTGCAGCGACCATAAGCCAGCGGGCACCCTGTGGCTTTTCATCGGTACTGAATCCCCACGGCGAGCGTAGTCGGCTGTGAGAACGTGCGACCATTTGCTCGATCACCGTAGGATCAAGCATTTGGCAACGGATCGCCATCCATTTTCTGAGATAGTCTAAGAGTTCTCGATAAAGAACCGCCCGGACATTATGACTTGCATGCTTCAAAAGCGGATGAGCAGATGCAAATTCCTCTTCGTCGGAGCACAGCTCATCCAGACCGAGATACTCGACGCGGACAAGTCCAAGTTGCTCAAGGTTAGGGTTTGTGTATCTCCACCCACGGCGCTGGTCGAACCAGACGCGATATGCAAGCACCTGCCGAAGCGTTGACTCCGCTTCTTGGAGGTTGAATCCTTTCAATCCGGGTTCCTGAAGCCACTCTGCACGGATTTCGGAAACGGCTCTGTCAAAACCAAGCGCGCGTTGATGGGCAGCCCCCAACTCATCACTGCGAAGTCCCCGGTCTCCAGCTGCGTGAAGTGCGCCTAAAAAGCCCGCACGTATGAGACTGACAAACAGAAAGTCGTTGAAGTGACCCGCCTGCAGCGCAGCATCCTGTCGATTATCCGTAAACCCAAGCAGCTTGCGTGTAAATCGATCCATTCCAGAGTCGCCACCATGCATCCATCTAAGCACACTTGCGACAAGCACAGTGGTTGCAGAACTCCGCCCCTCGGCAGATAGCGATGCGAGGCGGGTACGGTCGCGAGATGCACCACCTTGAGTGTTGCCGCACCGTAGGCAGAAACGAAATTTGCCCGGCAGAAACCACGTCTTCACTCCGCTACCGACACTGCCATCAGGTGTTAAATGCAAAAGCTGTACTCGCGCCCCACGATAGTACGGTTTCAGACGAATATTTCCTTTTGCGTCATATTCCAGCCAAGTTTCCGGATAATCTTCATCTCTGTTTTCGAAGATGAAGCCAGAATCGTTAGGATCGATAGTAACGAATCCGAAGATGTCTCTTTCACAGGTGCTATCGTTGCTTTTCTCGTCATCACCAAGCGGTGCATCATCAATATCACGTGCCAGAACCATGAGTTTTCCGTTGTCGTCTACAAGGCGAACGGGATGGTATTCGTGGCCGCACTCCCGGCAGAAGTGTACAGGGTACAATCGTTTTTCGGGGTGGTCTGGGAGAAACTGCTGTCCATCAACGGTAACAACCCGCTTTCCAGGGGGATCAAGCGTAGCGAACGCATGCCCAGCTCCCGATATAAACTGATGAAGTTTGAAAGCAAAATAGCTCTGTTGGTTGCTTCCTGCCGAGCGGATCCTCTCTACTTCTGGGATACTCGACACAAGAAGCAAGTCGCGTAAAGCTTGCCGACACGCGTCTATAGTCCGACCAGACTCTTCTGCCAATGCATCGACCGCCTCTGAAACAGTCATCGGTCGGGCACGGACCCAGCGTTGATCGATATCGGAGAAGGAGATGCCAAGCCGGGTTTCTACCCAGACTGCAAGAGGATGGTTGGATAACTCGCCATCTGAAATATTTGGGCGAATTCCCCTATCGATTGCCGGACCGAGCAGGTTCTTGACGCTCGCTGCACTAGCAGTGGGATCAGTGATACGTTCCAGCGTCTCGACGATGATGTTGCTATCTGAGATAGGCACAGAGAACAACTTCGATGCGACGCCAGAAACTACCCGACTCTTGTCCTCCAGAGACCCCTCGCTCGCCATTGTGGCAGATGTCCCGATGCACTGCAGGTTCTCTGGGCTAAGACGTTCACGAACCCTGCGGACAAGCAGAGCGACATCGGCTCCCTGTCGGCCTCGATAGGTGTGAAGTTCGTCGAGAACGAGAAAGCGGAGTCCAACGCAGTTGTCAATGACGCGACGATCAATATCCTCCTGCCTTGTCATGAGCAGTTCAAGCATCATAAAATTCGTAAGCAGAATATCAGGTGGGTTGTCGGCGATCCGTTTTCGCTCTTCATCTTTTTCCTGACCTGTATAGCGTGCAAACGTAATTGGTTTTCTACCTGATATATTATCAAAATACTTCGAAAGTTCCTCGATTTGGGAGTTCGCCAGTGCATTCATTGGGTAAATAATGATCGCTCTGGTCCGCGTTTGGCTTTCACGGCACTTGTCAGTGAGTATTCGGTGTATGATTGGAATAAAAAAGCACAGGGACTTACCCGACCCCGTTCCGGTCGTGACGACGTAGCTTTCACCAGCAGAAGCAAGCGCAATCGCCTGTTCCTGATGTTTATAAAGAGTGAGTGGCTTGTTATCTGTTTGAAAAATTTCACGGCAGACCGGATTGAGAACGCCAGATTCAACCAAAGTGCTGATGTCGGAAGCTCGTTTGTAGTTCGGGTTAATCTGGATTAGCGGTTCCGGCCAGTAGCGATTCTCGGCATAAATTTTTTCAACCTGATCCTTGATATCAGACGCATGAATTGTAGTGAATGAAGTCGCGAATTGACGGTACTCGTCCACAACGAAGTCACGAAGCGAGAAGATGTCCAACACAGGGGTTGTCATCCTTCGTTCTCCTCACCACGGTGACCATCGCTAACTGTGGTCGCGCCACCCTGACGGACCCACTCGTCCACCTCAGAAAGCTTGAATTTCCAGAGGCGACCGACTTTGTGCGCTGGCAATCCTCGATGCTCGATCCATCGGTATATCGAGTCTTTCGCGACACTCAGATGTTTGGCTACATCCTCGACAGAGACCCATGGTTCGTTGGACATCCATTAATTCCTAATCGGTGTTGACTGCTCATGCCAAGAGGGACGCCCCATAGCCCCGGCGAACCTACCCGTGCTGAGGATGCAGCTTGAGTCGCAACGATATCACTGCTTTCTACTCCCGGCAAGAGTGGACCATTGCATACTATAGTCGATCATTGTCGATTATAGCCGTTCACGATATGGATGCCACATCTTTGTGGCGCGAGGAGACAATTGGTGGCAATATGTTGAGATTCTATAAGATTTTTGTCAGAGCGGAACATGTCAATGAGCAAGCAATTCGAGCAGCGAATGGTTGCAAATCTCGCCAAAATGATGGCCATGCTCTGCGTCCGTAACACCCGGTTGGAAGATCTTCATGCAGGCCGAGTCCCGGTCAGCAGGACAGGGGATTTTTCAGACGTGAGGGTCATTGACGCCGACGGCAACGAGATTCCTTGGACGGAGGTCTCTCACCTCGACGATGCCAAGATGAAAGCCCTGATGAAGCAGATCGTCAATCGGCTGTACACCTTTCATCTGAAATCGGATGATAATAATTTTCAACGTATGCTGGATAGATGGGCTCCTGTTGCCGGAAGGTGGGATGAACCGGAAATCGACGAATTTTATAAGCAAAAGTCTCATGATTGATCCGAACATACCCGTTGCCCAACCATTATACCCAGAACACCGGCACCTCCACCGCCTCCTGCACCCGCACCGCGCGCCCATCCCGCACGGAGACACGGTCCCCCACGTTCCCGGTTCCATCCAGCGACACTTCGACCACCCCCTGGGCCGTGGCCACCCGCGCCACCCCATTGTCCACCGAGACCACCCGGCCAGCCACCGACGCTCTTCCGGACAGCATTTCACGCAGATCAGAGAGAGGACTCGGCATAGCGCAGCAACTCCAGAGAAGTGATCAGTTTGTTGCCCTGGGCCGAATGGCTCACGGAGGTAATCTTGCCGCGCCAGGAGCGGCCCATCAGGGCGTCGTGAACCTCCACCAACTGCCCCGGCATCAAGCCAGGACGATGCAGACAGGTCAACGACACCTCCTGGAGCGCCTCGCCAGCATCGATTTCAGCCCGGCCACGAGAGCGTTTGGCCTCGTCGGTGGAAAGCAAAGGATCGGAGATATCCGCGCCCCGGAATGCTCCGTCGCCCCTCTGACAAAAG
>JADGCJ010000056.1 GCA_015229045.1 Magnetococcales bacterium | reverse complement strand
ATGGCCTCGGGCGTGTCAGTTTCAAATGCGATTGCCCTGCTACCTGGGCAGTTACTAAATATTTTATCCCGGGGCAGGAAAATATGATACCCTCGGGACCTGGGTGTGGGCGTGGTTCTTGTCCATTCCATTCCGGATCGGAGCGAACGCGAGACGACAACGAGCGAGCGACATGCGTTTCCAACTGCCTATGGGTTGACAGTTCGGTTTTTGCACACTTCACTGGATGTTGAACTTCTGATGCTGAATTCACAAGAGTCTGAGCTGAACAATATAGCTGACCAACTGGTCGCCATCCGCCATGGTGTCTTGCGTGATGATTTGAGGTTGCAAAGGCACAAGCGCCGGGCGGAAGCGTCATTGTCCGACTATCCGGCCAAAGCGCACAATATACTGGGTACCATTGCCACCATCCGCCGGGATGAAGGGGCCATGCGCAACCATTTTCGTCTGGCCCGGCTGAACGACCCCTGGGATACGGCAGTCAGGGTCAATTTTGTTGCATCGTTACAGGATTTCGGTTGTCTTTCGGAAGCTGCCGAGGTAGCCATCAAGAATTGTGAGGATCTGCCCCGTAATCCGGAGTTGCTTTGCCAGGTGGTCGAGGCGTGTGTGTTTGCCGGTCGTTTCCAGTATGCTGCCCGGCGTATGGCCATTTTAGAAAAGTTTCACCTCCTTCACGCTGTGGCCGGGGTGGAGAGCCTTGTCCATTGCAGTCAATTTTTGGAAGAGCGTGGCATTGTCGACCTGGCAGTGGAAAGCCTGCAAAAACAAGCAGCCTCCCACTTGCGTAAAAGCGGAATACCCGTCCCCCAGGTGCGAATCGCCCTGGAAAAAGACGGCAGCGCCACCTCTCCGGATGATCGCTGGGTTTCGTTTTTCCTGGTTGTACCCTTATCCAGCGAGGAGATCGACGCCTTGCAACAAAAACTGGACCGGCATCTGTACCGATCCTCTTTTTTCGATGAAACCTCTCGCTGGGTCAAGGTCGGCTACATGACTCGTGAACAAGCGGCGGGATCCAGCCTCGATGACAGCTGATCATCCCGCTTGATCAACATCGTTCTTGGCAAAATCGACACGACGCCCATTCCACAGGGCGACGGCCTCTTTGGTGGCGTCTTTGCGCAATTCAGCGCAGCACAGAGGCCCTTGGGCGAAACAGCTCTGGCAAACAACCGCAGCGTACCATTGTCCGGCGGGTTCGCTTTCATCTCCGGAGGGGGCACCGAAATAAAACTTCATTTTCAACTGCTCCCCACCTGTACCACACCACGGACAGGGATCCATCATCAGACAGGCGTTCAGGGAGTTGCTGGCGGCGGCGCGGACTCCTTGATGGTCTGCGTTGTAAAGACCTCGAACTGGGCATTTTCTTTCCAGGCATCACCAGGCAGGCCGGCCTTGATGGCAAGATTGGTCAGCGTGGTATCCCGATCCCATTTTTGCTCGGTGGACACCTCCGGCAAAAACACCGCCCGATGTCCACCCTTGGTCAAAACAATGCCATGCTTGCCCACCTGAAACTCTCCCAGGGAGGCAATGGGACGCAGGGGACTTAAAACGCTCACCTCCACCATCAGAGATGGAAGCTCCTCCCGAGTGACCGGCTTGAAGCGATCATCCATCAGTGCGGCGCTCACCGCGTTTTCCATGACTGCCTGAAAGAGCGGTTTTTCGGCAGTGATATGACCGATGCAGCCACGCAGCTCACCCGCCTTTTTCAGGGTGACAAAGGCTCCGGCAAGCTGCTGCATCCGGTCGGAGAGAGTGACATTGGCAAGAATCTCACCGGCATTCAGAGTGCCATCCTGCTGGACAACCGCTTTTTGCACAATCGTGCGGGCAAGTGTCAGAAGCAGAGACATCTCTCCCTGGGGGAGTTGCGTCGATGCAGCCAATTCAGCCAGCGGCCTGGAACGTGCGAAAACCATAGAGACATAGCTGACCGAGTTGGCATAATCCTGGGTCATGTGACCACTGGTATCGTACTGCAACAGGGTGGGTGTCGTCCCCTCCCCCAACATGTGCAGCAGAATGGCCATGGGCAGCAAGCCACAGGCTGTTATCTGGGTTTTTTGTCTGTACTCAAGAAGGCCTGGCCCATCGAGGTGCAGGATACGCTCGATGGCCCCCTGGTCCAGTTCCCGGATGCGACCGGGCAGTTGGGCATCGACGGGGAACGGCTGGAAGTCATAATTGGCGCCGTAGTGGGTAAAATCCGAAGAGACCACCACCAGGGTGGCATCATCGGCGAGGGGGCGCACCAGGTCGGCCACCTGGGCGACACTACGGGCATCCAGGGATCCCACAAGGATCGGAACCAGCTGCCACTCTCCGGGCACGGCCCGTTGCAGGAAGGGCAGCTCGATTTCAATGCTGTGTTCCGCCTGGTGAGCCGTTGTCAAGGTCCGGTGCAAGGGGTTGGCCCGCAGCGTGGCCAGGGCCTGTTGATCGAGGGGAATACGCCCCAGAGGGGTGGCAAAATGCGTCACATCCGGCGTGGAAATACCCTGAAACGCTTGCCGGTGTGAAGGGCCAATGACAATGATTCGACTGAAGGATCGTCCACGCAACAGTTTGAATGCCGCCGCCGCTGCCATCCCGCTGTAACGGTAGCCGGCATGAGGCACAATCAGGGCGCGGACCACCCCCTGACCAGTCAATGGGGCCGGATTGGCACTGTTCATGGCCTGATCCAGAAAGGCAATCAGCTCCTCACTCTTTTCCGGATACCAGGCACCAGCCATGGCGGCAGGACGAACCCGGGCACTCTCCCCGTCAAGCACCGGCGTTGCTTCCGCGTGGGCGCTTCTCATGGCGATCACCTCCTCCTGCTGCAAATGGTCCTTGAACAGGTACAGCCCCGCCGCAGAACCAACCGCGACCAAGAAAAAAATCAGAAGATAATTGCGCAACACTGTTATGACCTCATCAAATCGCTGGAGAAGTGCAATTTCACACTCCAGAGGGTTATCGCTTCATGATTCGCTCCTCTACACAATAGGGTGCGTGTCGCGGTTGGTAAAGGGATCGGAGCAACCCCTCGCATCCATCTTGATCTGAAACTGGAATTACCAGCAAAACAGGTGGGCTCCAAAATGAACGGGGGGGGGATGAACCGAAACGGTTCGTCCCCCCCCTCTTGATTGGCGGGCTATCTCATGGTATGGGTGCCGCCAATTCCGTCGAAAAAAGGCTCAGGGCTGCATCCCCCCCCCCTCACCCTTTTTCCTTGATCCACTTGGCGATGCCAGCGGGAACTTCCTTCTGGGCACGCGCACTGACGTAAATACCGATGTGGCCGCCCTTGAAGGACATTTCAGAGTAGTCCCGACTCTTGGCGAGCTTGCCGAGGATGGTCGATCCCGGCGGGGGTACCAGATGGTCCAGGGAGGCGTAGACATTGAGGATGGGCATGGTCAGGTTGGCCAGGTCCACTTTGCGGTTGCCGACCTGCACCTCACCCTTGATCAGGGCATTGCGCTGATACATGTCGCGCGCAAACTGACGAACCGTTTCGCCAGGCTGATCCGGGCTGTCATTGATCCAATGTTCCATGCGCAAGAAATTTTCCAACTTGGTCGCATCGTCCATGAGATCGACCATGTCGATGTACTTCTTGAGGCCGAGCTGGAGGGGCTGCATGCTCTGGAACGTGGTGTTGAGTACGGATCCGGGGAGATTGCCCAGGGCATCGATCATGAGGCCTATATCCAGGCTCTCCACCCAGGTATGCAGGCGATCCTGCTGGGTGTGGAAATCGATAGGGGTCACCATGAGGACCAGATTTTTCACCAGATGCGGGTTCAACGCACAGAAGCAGGTGGTGAGGGTACCGCCCTGGCAGATGCCGAGGAGGTTGATGCTTTCCATGTTGTGCCGACGGCAAATCTCCTCGGCGCAATTCTTGATGTACCCGTTGATGTAATCGTCCATGGTCAGGAAGCGATCAGCCGGATCGGGGTAGCCCCAGTCGACCAGATAGACATCCAGGCCAGCTTCCAGCAAGCCCTTGATGGTGGAGCGGTCGTCCTGAAGGTCAGCCATGTAGGGACGATTGACCAAGGCGTAGACGATCATCACCGGGACCGGATGCGGCTTTTCCACCTTCGGTTTGAAGCGGTAAAGAACCAGCTTATCCTCCTGGTAGACCGCTTCCTTCTCGGTGACTCCGGGTTTGGTGTCCTTGACTTCCCCGAGAGTCTTGAAGCCCTGAGAGAGCTTCTTGTTGAACTCCGTCATCTCCTTGATGGCGTTTTCGGGCGTGATCTGGATCGGGAATGTCGTCATGCCTTACTCTCCTTTTCCCTGGGGTTTCTTGGCGGCGGCAGCGGCGGCGGCAGCTTTGCCACCTTTCAGTTCTGCCACTTCGTGCTTCAGGGCCTCGATCTCGCCCCGCAGGCGATTCAGATCGGCGGCTACGTCCACCTTGGCCACTGTTCCCAGGCGACCTTCCAAATCACGGAAGCGCCGTTTCAATTCGATGACCCGCTTATGCGTGGTGTTCAGTTCGCGGCGGCTGGGGAGGTTCATGGACTCCATCTGGTCGTCCATGATGATCTGACCCTGGATTTTCATCCGCATCAGGGCATGCACCATCTCGGCGTTGGCGTCCCGATACTCTTTGGTGTTGGTCATGTCGGAGAAGGCGCTGTCACCGGCATCGACCCACAGACTGAACAGGTCTTTCAGCGTCTCGACCTTTTCGCCCTTCTCGGCCATCTTCAGGAGTTTTTCCTTCAGTTTGTCCAATGCGGCGGGGCCGACCTTGCCGATGTGGCCCATGTAGGTTTCCATGGCCTCCTGGAACTTCAGGGCCAACAGAGCCCACTCTTTCCATTTCTTTTGCACATCCGGATTGGGCCCTATCGGGGGCATGGCCATGATCTTTTCCAGCTGCTCCCGGCCGATTTTGCTGCCAGCCATCAGGCTGGGTCCCATGATGTTCTGGAACGGATTCTCCGGCAACTGCATGGCCGTCGATGCCAGCCGGTTCCAGGCTTCCATCGATTGACCGAAGTAGCCCATCATCCCTTCGCCCAGGGCCTTGCCACCCAGGGGGGCGGTAAAGAGGCCTTTCATCTGGTCGATGGTCTTGTCGAGGGCTTCTTTCCAGTTGCCACCTGCTGTTTGCATCTCCCGGAGTTGCGAGAAGCCTTTGAAAAACATCTCGGCGAACCGGATGTAATTCTCGTTGGACGACATCAGGCCGCGCATGATGTCCTGTCCCGGCATGCCACCGCTCATGAAGGGGGGAAGGAGCTTTTGCCACCGTTCCAGGCCCTCTTTCCACATCCGGATACCCATATCACCGGCGGGCAAGCTGCCACCACCTGTCCACGTCTGGCCTAACGCATCCATCCATGCAGTCATGGACTTCTTTTGCATTTCCGTCCATGTCTCCATCCAGTCCGTGGGAAAAACGCCTCGTTCCGCCATCATCATCCTCCATGGGATCTTGATTGCAGTGAGCCGACGGCATTCCCCCCTGCGTGGTTCCGCCGGCTTGCACCATCAAACTGTTATTTCTTTTCCACGGCTTCTTTCGTTTTATTGAGAATCGCCTGAAGGTTGGATTCCATCATGGCATTCAGTTCGTTCCGGCTGGTCATGAGCAGATCCATGGTTTGCCGGGCATGCTCCAGCATCCGGTCATTCAGCTCCTTGGCCATATCGGCCTGCTTGCTGACCACCTGGCTCAGATCTTTGGTTTCACCCAGGGCTTTCAACTGGCGAATGCCGCTGCTCATGAAATCACCGACCGCATCCAATTGGCGCTGTGCCAACTGCTGGACTGTCCGATCATTGATCTCTTGCAAGCGGATCATGGAGTCCAGTACGGTCTTGGTCATCTCATTGACCTGTTCCACAACTTTCTTATCCATCTTTCATCCTCCAGCTCGGGTGATTGCGATTATGCACCGCAACATGTTGCACTGCATAATACAGAGGCCATTCCGGGCTGTCAATCCTTTTTTTTGCGGTGCGAAAGAATTTCCGTGAAAACCGTTGCAGCACAAAAACACCAAACATTTTCAAAGTGTTCAAACAAAAAAACAGGTCACCCCCCCGACTCAGAAAGCCCTCGACGACCTATTTCTTTCTCCAGAGAAACCTCTTTTTCGCCAAGCCTGCGCGCAGCCGGATCGACGGGTTCGGACTCAGGCTGGACATCCAAACCTTGGGTATCTCCGGTACTCCCGGGGGACCACATCTCCAGCGGGGAGGGGATCCCGCGCTGCCACTCCTGCCACAGGGCCAAGTTTTTTTCCGCCATTTCCGTCAAAGTGGAGATGATCGAGACCCCCGGCTTGACAGGGTTGAGCAGGGGCTGGGTCAGTTTTGCACCCAGATTTCCCTGTTGCTCCAGGAAGAAAGCAAAGCTGCGCTCGATAAACCGACTGAAATCAAGCTGCGAATGATTGCCATAAAGCCGGATGATCATGAGCAGAAGGTTGGTGCTGAAGATGGGCACCCCCTTCTCTTCTTCCTCGGCAAGCACCTGCAACAGGATGGCCCGTGTGATGTCGTGGCCATTTTTGGCATCGACCACCCGGAATGGCATACCCTCCACGACCAGCTTCCGGACACCGTCCAGAGTCAGAAAACAGGAGGCTTCCTGATCATAAAGACGGCGATTCGGATATTTCTTGATCAATCGGGTGCGCGAATTTTGTTCCATTGCTCTTGGATGGAGGGGAACCCCCCTCTCCGTGACCACTCCGGGATGGTTGGAGCCATTCTCAATATGCGGTTTCAGAACCTGCCGGTCTCGATTCGGGAGAGAACCTCGAGTTGAGAGATCCTCTCCCGAACGCATGGCATGGCTCAGAAGCTGGTGAACTGGGCACCGTTGACCGGAATCATGGCGCCATTGACAAAGCCGGAGCGTTCGTCAGCCAGGAAGCGGACCGTCCAGGCAATCTCTTCCGGGGTGGCCATACGCTTGGCGGGAATCTGGTCGATGATGGATTTCAAGATTTTCTCATCGATGGCCATAACCATGGGGGTCGCGGTATAGCCGGGGGCAATGGTGTTCACGGTCACGCCGTTGCGCGCCACTTCCTGGGCCAGGGCCATGCTGAAGCCATGGATACCTGCTTTGGCGGCGGAGTAGTTGGTCTGGCCAATCTGGCCTTTTTGTCCATTCATGGAGGAGATGTTGACGATGCGGCCATATTTCCGATCCAACATGCCCTCGACCACCTGTCGCGTCACGTTAAAGACGCTGTTCAGGTTGGTGTTGATTACGGCGTCCCAATTCTCTTTTTTCATTTTTTTCATGAAGCCGTCTCTGGTGATGCCGGCATTGTTCACCAGGATATCGATAGGGCCCAGTTTGGCCTGCACATCGGCCACCAGCTTGGCGCAGGAGTCGATATCGGTCACATCGGCTTCGAACAGTTCGACCGAAACGCCATCCTTCTGGCGGGCCTCTTTCCATTGCGGCAATTTATCTTTTTCCAGGGGAATGTAGTTGCCAGCGACCTTGTAACCGGCCTTGGCCAGTTCGGTCACGATTGCGGTACCAATGCCACCAACGGCTCCCGTTACCAGCGCCACTCTTTGCGTCATTGTTCTTCACTCCTCAAAAATGTTTAAGATTTTCAACCAAGTCCGGCGATAATCTATCCTGTCCGCCTCTTATGGAGTTTCCGCCGGTTACCGCTTTTTTTACACCAAGGGATTGGACAGAGGCCCCCCCGTACCCATCGAAGCGGATACCTCAAGTCGGGAGGCAGGCCTGCAAACCCCTTGCACCCTGACAGCCAACGCCCCGACCCCATGCCGTCGATCGGTCGAAACCAATCAGCGACATACCGAGCCACTCTTCTCATCCATGAGGAACCACATCACAAGGGGAGTCCCGGCCAAACAGGGTGCATCCACCACCACGATGCACACGTTTGTTACATCAAAACCAGGAGAGGAAAACAGTTCCCGCCCTACCAAACCAGCAGGAATGCGTTCGCTCGGGGGCACACTAAAGGGATCCGCCGCCGAAGGCAATGAAAAATTTTCGTAACAAACTCGTACCACCCCTGATTATGTGAAAATTGGGTGGATAAAAATTATTAATGATATGTTTTTGGCGAAAAAGCGCAATTCCTGCCCTTTTTTTTGAAATATTTCGCGTAAAACTCATAGCCCTTGCATGATCCAGGGAACTGGTCACGGATGGTAGCAAACACACCGCATGCGAGATTTGATTTTTCACCGGGTTGATTTAACAAAATTTTTATCTATTTATTACTGCATGTCCACTTTTTGCTTGTGGCGTATTCCAATGCCTTCTGAGATTCTTGCCAGAGTTTTTGGTCTTTAGCATTAATCAAGTTCGGACATTTTTTCTGCGAAAGTTGGTTAACAAAAAGAATAACATCTTCTATTTCCAAATGATTTATTTGAGTGTAGCAACAAGGGAACCTTAATAATTTTATCGTTGGTTTCACAAAATGAACCTTCTGCACTGAAGGATCATTTTTGCAAGAAGGCAAAACTCCATTTAGCCCATCAATAACGTTTTTTACTACTGCAGCTGCCAGCAACACGGAATTGCAAAACATATCTTCTTTAAGAAATTGGAGATATTTTTCATTATACTCTTTCTTCGCAACTGGCTCTGGAAGAACACATTCAGACTGACCATATTTATTGTCTTGCAACACCTCTTTGAAGTTTCTCTCAAAGAGAGTACTCTTGAATGAAGTTGAATATTCACATTCTACCACACCACCTTCGGTATTCTTGCCCGGGTACGGAGTAAAACGTTCTGTTAAAAACCCCTTTCTCCTGGCCCCTTCCCATTGTTTTTCTGAATCTTGTAACCTTTTCAAAGCTTGTTGCTTCCTTGCTTCTGGAAACCTATTTAAACTTTTAGAAATAACATTCCAATCCAAAATATTTTGTCTTCCCTCATCACCTTCCACCTGTTTACCAATATTCATAAGATCAGCATGATCAAGTATTGCTCCGCGGAGATCCGCCCCAGTCAAATAGATCCTATTCATTCTCCTTGTGTTTCTATCTGACTCAAGTCCTGCGGATTTAAGTCCTTTTAAGAAGCCCTCACTCTCAATTATTATTCCCCTCAAGTTTGCCGTTTTAAGATCAGCTCCCTCCAAATGCGCTCCGCTAAGATTGGCTCCTTCCAAGTGTGCTCCGTTAAGATTGGCCCCTTCCAGATGTGCATTTTCTAGGTTTGCCATCTGAATGTAAGAATTGGATAGATTTGCCACTTGAAGATGCGATTGATTTAGGTTCGCCAATGACAGATCTGATCCCATAAACACCACTCCTCGCAAGAGCGTTCCGGATAAGTTCGCCCCTTTAAGAGATGAGTTTCTTATAATAGTCCCATTAAATGTCGCTCCTGACAAATTCGCCATCTCCAAGTGCATCTCAAGCATGAAGGTACCATCCAGTTGTGCCCCTACAAGCGAAACTCCTTCCATATGAACATTTCTGATGTTCAGATTTTTGAGGATAGCTCTGTCAAGTACAGCATTATCTAGTTTGGTACCCTCGTCAAACTTTACATTGTAAAACCTGGACCTAAAAAAATTAGCACGACGCAGGTCTCGCCCACGCAAATCCAGCCCAATAGCATGCTCAACCCACGCATCTTCAACAGGCTTGCTTTGGCTAACGTAAATTGCAATCACCTCGGGAGTTGGCTCTTTTTTGACCAAATCTGCATCCTGAACGTCCAGGTTACGCACAAACCACCTGGCACCTTCCAGGCCGTACATAAAACGAAACACATGTACACCTAGTTTTACCGACTGTGAATATGGTATTGGAATATTTTTGGTATTTTCTTCATAAAATCCAATATCATCATTTGTTTCCCATAAATCCGCCCACTCACCAGGAACCGTAGCCCCAAACAAGGTGTGCAATACAACCGAAAATGTCAACAATAACGCCAAAATGCGATTTAACCAGAGGAAATCCCATACCTGACACCACCGCCACGACTGACTCGATAAATGGGAAACAATTTTTGGCCAAAAATACCAAACCGAGAAGAGATATAATAAAATCGGCAGCCGATGCCCCCACCAAGTAATATCAGCATTATGATAGGGTAAAAAGCGTATCTGGGCAAAAAGCAACAACGAAAGCGGAAAAACCAAGACCGTAACAAAGACGTATGAGGTTAAAATAAAATGCATGCCACCAGAATGGGTTCCCGCCAACCAATGCGCAATATTGAAGCTTTGCAACCGGGTATGAAATGGCGTTGTGTGATTATCCTCGAAAGATTTTTTTGCCTCTTGCAGGGTAATGGAAAATTGATAAAGAAGAAGCAGCAAATTTAAATTTAAAAACATCCATACCGCCGGTCCAAATTTATAAAAATCGACGATGGGCACACCAACCCCCAGCAGCGGCAGGGGTAAATCACTGGCCATAAGCAACATTTTATGCGTGGTGGTTGAGATCAGGATAAAAAAATAAACCCCAATCGTCAGGAGCAAAAAATGCACACTCCGCACCATGTCGGCAGAGTCTTTTACCACCGACAGGTATTTATCCGGGTCACTCTTTTCGGGTTTATCAGAGGGATCCTTGATGACCGACAGATACCCTTCAGATGGTGGCTGAACAGAGGAAGAGCGACGCAACAAAAAGTTCTTCCATCTTCGCGAACGACTTTTCTGCATAAAAAGCCTCAATAAAGGCAGCGACCCTCGTCACAAGCAACCCGGCGGGCTGTGCAGCCTAAAGTTATCAAACCACCCCGCTGCCACTCAAGCATTCAAGCAGAAAAAATTTCCTCTACTGACTTGGCATCAAAGATGCGGTCAGACCAGGTTTCAAGAAGGTGCGTATCAGCACCTTTGATCTTGGTCGCTACCCAGTCTGGAAGTTGCCCAAAACGACGGCGCATCAAGCGAAGTAAAAGTGACGCCTCACCCTCCTGGCGCATCACCTCCTTCGCCAACTCCGATTTTCCATCCAGGATGTCTCTCGCAAACTTGGATAGCATTTTGGCATCCTCCCTCGGTCGCGCTGCTTGGATCACTTTTCGTATGTCAATTTCATCCACATTTTCATAAGTATGGGCAATGTACAGAACCACCTGGTAGAGCATATCGGGAACATTTTGCAACGCCACACCGATTGCCTCCAGGATACCAAGTTGTTCCCCTTTACGAAAGACATACTTCAGGGCGAGTAACCCGGCCCGCAAACGTGGATCGTTGGACAAAGCGCCATCGTCGATCTCCCCAAGATCAACGATGACAAAATGAAAATTGGGCAAATAAGGACGCAAGGCATCGATTCCAGCCATCAAAGCATGCAGCTCGTCCGATATGGTCCATTGGGTCGCCCCATGGTAAACAACCACCGGAATGACGGGCGGCAACTTCTCCCAACCAGGATTCTCTCGCCCCCACTGCTCCAGAATGCGGCTCACGTAGCGGTAAAACTGAAAGGCAACCCACCGATCCGGATAGCTTTTATGCTCAAGAAGGGTGTAAACAAAAGCATCACTCCCAGCCACCAAACGGACTCGGTACAGCCTGTCGGTTACATGCCCCTGCAGCTCGTCATCAATAAAGCTGCCTTCGACCAACTCAGGAGGATCAGAGGCGAGCAAAGCCACCACTTCCCCGGGCAACCGCTCCCTCAGCAAAGCACCTGCCGACTCTGGATCAGCAAGCAAAGCCTTGAAAAAACGATCATGAGGCTGGGCGACACCCCTCTCATCCAGCTCCATGATCCCTCCTGGGAAAGCGCACCCAACCCGCCTTGATCACCCCTTGGAGGTAAACTGGAACACTCCATCCCAGTCGGCGGGGGGCGGCGTCTGGATGTACTCCTGGCAGCGTTGCTGATAGGTCAACGATGGACCATCCTGGGCGATGATATCCAGGGCCTTGGTAAACTCCTGCAAGGCACCGGCAAAGTCTCTGGCCCGATATTTCTCCAGGCCTTTGTTGTACTGGGCGACGCAATCGGCCAAAGGTCCGCTCGTGGCTCCTTTACGATCCAGCAGCTCGTAGATGCCTACGGGTTCCTTTTTGCCCACCACCCGCACCACATCGAGTTGCCGGGCATCGATAAACTCCTCGGCCTGCTTGTAGGTAAACTGCGACAGCATGGTAAAAGTTGAATAAAACTTGTTAGCCCCCTCCAGGCGCGCGGCCAGGTTCACGGCATCACCCATGATGGTGTAGTCCATGCGCTGCGCCGATCCCATGTTGCCCACCACCATCGGGCCGCTGTTCAGGCCAATGCGTACCTTCATGAGGGGGCGACCTTCGTTCGTCAGGCGCTCCCGCAGCTCCACCATATATTTCTGCATATCGATGCTGGTATAGCAGGCCAGCTTGGCATGATCCAACTGGTCCAGGGGCGCTCCCCAGAAGGCAATGATGGCATCCCCTTCAAACTTGTCCACCGTGCCATCGTATTGCGCGATGATGTTGCACATCGCGGTCAAGTATTCGTTGAGCAACTGCACCAGCTCGGTCGGCGTCAACTTTTCCGATATGGACGAGAAACCTGCCACGTCGGAGAAAAAGGCGGTCATTTCGCGCTGCTCGCCGCCAAGACTGAGCTTGCTCGGATCCTTGACCAGAATATCGACCACCTTGGGTGACAGGTATTGACCAAAGGCGCTCTTGATCATGGTCTTTTGCCCGCGTTCCAGGAGGAATGCGCGCAGATTGATGACCAAAAAACCAAGCAACCCGGCCACCAGGACATAGGACATGGAGAAGACGGTGCCAAAGGTGACATATTGCGCCGTCACCACGGCAATGTATCCGGCGAAGAGAACGATCGTCGCCAACCAGCGCACGGCCGGATGCTGAAACTGCCCGGCCAGCAACAATCCCAACATGACCGTCAGACTGGCGAGAATCTCCAGGGGCAACGAGGCTGGCCGCAGCGGGGTGCCTTTCAGGATCGTATTGATGGTATCGGCGATGATCTCCACCCCATAAACCGACCCGACCGGCGTATCGAACCAGTCGTGCGACACCTCGGAGGTATCTCCGACCAGAACAATCTTGTCTTTGACAAAATACTCCAGTTCGTCCACATCCTGCTTGGACAGATCCAGAAAGTCGAGTGCCGAACGCCCCTTGTTGGGCATCTGGCTCAGATACTTGACGCCAGAGACCAGCTTGGGAAAATCAATGAAGAAACTATTGAAGTGGTCCAGAGGAACCGTCAGCGCATCACCAATCTTGAGGGTTTGACCTTCAAGACGGGGGGAAGCGCCCAAAAACAGGGAGATGGCCTGGACGGAAAATGGCCATCCATCCGGTTGCCGGGTAATTTCCGGAAAGACGCGCAGCCGGTTCATGCTGGTGGAGACGGCGCTGAACGAGCTGATGTTGGTATAACCGCTCCGGGTGACATTGCGGATCAGTTCCGTGGGATAGTTGATTTTCTTGAATTTTCCACCAAGGATCTCGGCTTGCGAAACCACGAGGACATTGCCGGCCTCCTTCAGGGCCTTGGCTGTTGGTTCGTCTTCGCCATAGGAGCTGGGGAAGTCCATCAAAATGTCCAGGGCCACCACCTTGGCGCCCAGCTTGCGCAGATTGGTGGCAATCTTGGCAATATCGGTGCGCCGCAGGGGAAAGCTTTTGTACTCCCGGAAAAAGGCCTCGTCGGTATTGACCAGGACGACGTCATTGCCGGAGATGACCGCCTTCGGGTTGCCATAGGTCATGCGCATGATGTGCCGGAAGGAGAGGGTCTGATCCTCCAGCAACGAAAAAACCTCATGATAGGCAGCGGGAACCGCCAGAGTGAAAAAGATGATTGTTAAAAAAACATCATATCTCTTCAACAACTTATTCATCTCCAACGACTCCCGCCTTCACTGTGTCTCAACTGTGACGCAACAATATCGATCAGGGTTTGCCAACCTGGCCATTATATTTCTGGACTTCGGCCTTTTTCATCTCGCCCAGCTTGAGATCTTGCAACGTCTTGATCAGGAACGGGCGAAAGTCGTTGTCGTCGCCATTCTTGGCCAGATATTTCTGGTAGGTTTCCATGGCGGCGACGGTGAGATTGTTCTTCTCCAGGAGGCTGCCGAGAACGAACAGGTTGCCGGGATATTTTTTCTCGTTGGCGGCCACCTCTTTTTTCAGGGCCTCCTCTTCGGCGGGAGACATCCAGGTGAAGGTGCCGGAATTGTCATCCTTGCTGATGACCTTGCCACCTTTGAGCAGGGCCACCTGATACTTGTGCTGACCCGGCGTCACGCCAGCCACCTTGTGCCGCACGATGGCATCCTTGGAAGCCGGAATGGCCACCTTCTTGTCATCGATGACAAGTTCGTAGGCATAATCCGGCCCCTTGTTTTCCCAGACCAGATCCGGATGGGCTGACGAGAGGGTGATCTCTTTGGCGACATCGACTTTTTCCACCGCTGCGTCCTTGTCGACGGAACGCCGCACCGTGGTGTAGCGTTCCGCTTTGGCGAAGCGATTTTTGACATCGCTCATCAGGCCGCTGTCACCGGCTTTGCCTTCCGTGAGACCTTTGCCGCTCACCAGCTCCACGCCGGTGGCACTCACCTTGATGACGGTATCGGCACCCAGCTCCTGTTCGGTTCCGGACACCTGGTTGATCAGCTTGCCGGAGCCACCTGCGCCGGAGCGGACCTGAGTGCCCTCGAACAACATCTTGTTTTGGGTTATCGGGTTCCATTGTGCCCCGTCTTTGCTGTATTCCACGGGACCGGCGACCTGAATCAGCATCATGATCGGTTCGCCTTTGGCCAACGCCGGTCCGCTGAATCCGGTTGCCGCGACGAGGGCACCTAACGTCATCCCCAGCAGTTTGATCACTATCCCTTTCATGTCACACACCTCGTTTGACTGTGCCAAGTTCCTTGGCTATTTCATGACCGAACCCCGGAGTTGAACTCCTCGCAGGAGATTCCACCCCGAACGTACACAATGTCTCATACTTTATTGAGCCTCTGCTCCGGGTACTTTATTGAGCCTCTGCTCCGGGAACGCATTTCTCTCCCCAATCCTCCGCCGAGTATACACGATCTCCACCACCATGAACACCTCCCGTAAGCGCGAAACCGCCCTGCAGGCAAACACCACGTATTTGCCAAACACAACCTCCTGACCTTTTGGAAGTTACGAAACTGTATTGAATTGATGACTCTCGTGCATTATTTGCTTTTCATCTATTTTCCTACCATCATGAACGCCGACCAGATATAGGGATGGCTCCACTGTGATGATCCGATCAGCTCCAGTTGTGTCGAACGCAGGGAGGTGTGGGGATCTTTTCCTGCCATCATCCCTTTGTAAAACCCGGTCATCAACGCCTGGGTTCCGGCGTCACTCACCTCCCACAGGGAGGCCATCACTTTTTCCACCCCGGCTTCCTGGAAGGCACGGCGCAAACCATAAACCCCCTCCCCTTCATGGATTTCGCCCAGGCCGGTTTCGCAGGCCGACAGCACGGCCAGGCGTGTCCCGGTCAGATTGAGGCTCATCACCTCCAGGGCGGTCAACACTCCATCGTTTTCGGTGTCGATCTCTCCCAGGAAGGGGGCATTGGCATTGATGCCGGCGAAGGCCAATCCCGACCTCAGCAGAGGGTTGTCTCCCGGGGGCGGCAGCTGCACTTCGGCGCTGCGTTGCAGTTTGAGGAGGCGTTTTTTCAGGCTGTCATCCGCCTTGAGAAAAAACCCATGGGTGGCAACATGCAGGACATCCGGGGCCTCGACTCTCTTGATCCCGTTTTCCTGGGCATCGTTTTGCACAAACAGTTTGATCTCTTTTTTTGACTTGGAAACGTTTTCGCTGATCAACTCGCCCTCTTTGAGGGCACCGGGGAGCGGGTCGAAACGCAAACCCCGCATGCCCACCGAAAAAGCCCGCAGACCAGCACGCAGTTGATTCAAGGCTGCAGAGCGGCGCATACCTCCCGACGCACTCGTGTTGCCTCCTTCCGGGGTGTTTTTGCCGGTCTCTTCAGGTTCGACCAGGAGCTCCTCGACGGGGAGTGGTGCCTCCGTGCCTTTGGCCTGGGAGGCCGACCGTTTTCCGCGTACCTCCGCCAAAACCTTCTCGCCCACCGTCTTTTCCGAATTATAGTCCGGTCCGGCGAAGGTGATCATGCCCGTATTGGGTTTGGTTGGAATCCTGGCGACCAGATCGCGGCTGGAGTTCAGGATATGCAGATCGATTCCCTGGATAAGAAAGGCCTTCTTGTCATCCACCAAGGCATTGAAGGGCATGATATTCAGGATGCCGTCCGGCACGACAAACACCTCGGTGCGCGTACCCATGAACCCGGCCAGAGGTTTCCACAGCTCGGTGTAGAGTTCGGCGCCCACCTTCTTCATGTCGCCTTCGTCTGCCGTCTCATCTTGGATGATGGTTCGGTAGTCGACCACAAGCTTCTGGATTTTTTTCAGATTTTTATAAACGACCATACCATGTTTGGGTTGACCATTCTCCTTGCCGAGGAGCCCGGCCAGCATGTTTTCCGCCTCCCCGTCCCGATAGATGAGGAAATCCACCAGCACGGCCGATTCCGGCAACTGCCTGGTCAGATCCTCCAGGGTGGTGGCAGCCACTTTTTGTCGGAAGCGCTGGCTGGTCCGCCCCAAATCCCCCTCCAAGGTATTGATGCGATCCTCCAGGGCGTTCAAATTGCGTAAATGCTCTTCGCCGTTCACTCCCTCCTTGGGTCCGGCCAAGGTCATGGCGGCCAGCTCCTTGCGGGTATTGACCAGGTCGTCGGCCAGCTTTCCCAGAACCGGGTCGGACGAAAGACGGGCGATCTGCTGGACCTCGGAGCCGATTTTCAGCAACAGGCCCTTGCGACGCATGGCGGCTTCCAAAAGGTCGCGTCCTGCCTGTGCCGGTTCCAGGCGACTCAGCAGGCTCAGGTAGGCGTAAAACTCCGGCTGATGCAACCGAACATACCCTTCACGGGCGTTATCCCCTGCCACCCACATCATGCGGTTGAGAAACTCCGTGCGCCGGGAAAACTGGCTCTGGCGTAAACGAAACGCCTCTTTGTTGTCTTGCGCCTTCTCTTTGACACTGGCCAGGCCATTCAAGGTTTCAAAGGTGTAGGGGTGTTGTGGACCCAAAATTTTTTCTTCCAGCTGCAAGGTTTTCTGGAAGAGCTGATCGGCCTCCTGGGTGCGGCCCTGATCACGATAGAGAGCGGCCAGATCCTGCATGGAGCGCAGGGTGTCCATATGGTTGGTACCCAGGGCCTCTTCCCGCAGGGCCAGAGTTTTCTTGAACAATTTTTCCGCTTCGTCGTAGCGGGAGAGCTTATGGAGGCTCCGCGCCAGATTGTTCATGCCTTTCAAGGTTTTGGGGTTTTTCTCCCCCAGGATCTTGCCCCAGAGGGTGACCACCTCCTGAAACTGCCTGGCGGCCTCCTGAAAGTCTTGGCGCATCATGTCCAGATAGGCGAGGTTGTTGATGAAGGCCACCGTATCCGGATGCTCTTTTCCCAGGCGCTTGGTGGAAAGAGCAATAATTTTTCCGTAAAGAGGGCGCGCCTTGTCAAAGTTGCCCTGACTCTCGTAGAGCAGGGCCAGGCTGTTCATGGCGGCAATGGTCGTCGGGTGCTCTTCGCCCAGCAACTCCTTGCCAACCTTAAGCGCCTCCTTGAACATGGGTTCCGCCTGGTCGTACAACCCCTGCTCTTCAAAAACAAGTCCCAGATTGTTCAAAATGGCGATGGTGGTCTGATGATTCTCGCCAAGGAGTTTGCGTGCCCGCTGCAAGACATTGGTGTAGATCTTCTCCGCCTCTTCCTGCTGCCCGGCCCGTTTCAGGATGCCCGCCAGACCGCTCAGGCTGGCGATGGTATCCGGATGATCCACACCCAGGGTTTTACTCTCATGGAGGATCACCTGGCGGGTCAGTTTTTCCGCCTGGGTGAAGTCGCCACGATCTTCGTAGAGCTGCGCCAACAAATCCTGGGTGCGCACCAGGAGTCGCCCGGCCAGAGGAGGGGTCTCCTTTTCTCCAGCGGCCAGAGTCTCTTTCAGGATTTTTTCCGCCTGATCGTAACGCGCCATGAGGCGGAACAACTCCGCCCGCCCAAGGTGGACTTCCCGAAAAGCCGGAGCTGTCGGAGGCTGGATATCTCCCCGCAAGGCCAGGAGCTGCTCGAACAGCTTTTCCGCGACATCATAATGCCCCTGTTGTACCTGCAGGCGGGCCAGTTGTCCCAGGCAGTCGGCGCGCTCCTCATGATAGGGCCCCAGCAGGTCAGTCAGCTTCTGGCAAACATCGCCGAGGAGCTTCTCGCCAGCCGCATACTGACCCAGGTTTTGCTGGATCCGCGCCACGGCACGGCTGGCAACCAGGGTATCGAGATGATCAGCTCCCAGGGATTTTTCATAACCCTGGCGGACTTCCGTGTACACCTTCAAGGCCTCCGGAAAAAGAACGCTCTCTTCGAGCATCCCCCCCAGGCGGGTCTGCATGGCCAGGGTCTCCGGATGGTCCGCTCCCAACAGCTTGTGGACTCCCTGGATGGCCTCGGTCATCAGGGAGCGTGCCTTGCCACGCTGTCCGGTTCGGAACAGGTAGGTGGCGACATCCCTGCGCGAGGCCTGGGTCAGATAATGGGCCTTCCCAAAAGATTTCTGGGATATATCCAGGGCTTTTTGTGCCAGTTTGAGGGCTTCGCCATCCTGACCTTTGACGCTGGCAGTCGTCGCCTGATCCAGAAGCGCGGCCCATTCATTGACCCGTTTGGCCATCTCTTCGCCGGAAGGAGGTGCCGAGACCTTGGTGGTGAGTTTTTCCAGGGCCTCCGGTCTGATGGAAAACAATTCGCGGAGTTTGCTGTTGTATTCGGTAATCCGGTCAAACTTTTTAGCTTTGACGGCCAGGAGACTGGCCCGCTTGAAATAATCCGCCGCCTGGGAATTTTTTCCCAGATCCATGCTGAGTTGGGCGACCTGGCGCAGAATCTCTTCTTCGTCGGGGGACTTTTCCGCTGCCGCGACAAAAAGGGCCAGGGCACCCTCCCTGTCACCGGCGATGAGGGCCTTGTCGCCATTGTCGGCATCGGCGGCTCCGGCTCCTTGCCATTTAGGGGGTGCGGGTGTTTTCACTCCCGGAGGGGTACCAGGGATATCACCCGGCGTTCCCGGGGCTGACACAGCCGCTGCCAACGTTCCAGCAGCAGCAAGAGCCACTGCTGCCGCCTCGGTCCCACCGCCACCCTGAGCCATCTGATACCACTTCTGTGACTCCTTGCGATCGATGGGCACCCCTTCCCCTTTGGCATAGAGGTAGCCCATGTGACGCTGGGCGATGGGGTTGCCCTTTTCGGCGGCCTGTTTGAACAGCTCGGCGGCCTTTTTTTCGTCGGTGGCCACACCAACGCCCATGTAATACATGAGACCCAGATTGACCTGGGCATCGACGTTGGCCTGCTCGGCGGCTTTCTGGTACCACTTGAACGCTTCCTTGTCGTCGGGTTTCTTCATGCCCAGACCACGGAAATACATCTCGCCCAGGAGATTCTGGGCAGTGGCGTTCCCCTTCTCGGCGGCCATTTTCACCCATTTCAGGGCCTCCGGAAGGTTTTCTGCGACCCCCCTGCCCAGGAGGTAGAGCATGCCCAGGTCGGCCTGGGCCTGGAGATCACCACGTCCGGCTGCTGCCTTGTATTCATTAAACTTTTCCGGGGATATCGTCGCCTCGAGTGGAGGTGTGTTCCCCACCGCCACGAGGGGCGTCAGCAGGAAACTCACGCCAACACCACGACAGAGGATGCGACCAAAGATTCCCTTATTACTGATATCAATGCGATTTTTCAGGTACATGGTTCGGATTCACCCTGTTCCGGAGCAAGACAATCTCTTCCAACAGCCTCTCGCTCAGAATAGCAGATTTTTTCCATTGATAAACAAGAATCGTTCCCCATCCCAGGGCAATCGCATTTGAAACTGGCACACCCGAAGCCATGATCGCTTTTTGGCATCGGGGTCCAGGGGGCTGGCCCCCTGGCAGGTCCA
>JADGCJ010000055.1 GCA_015229045.1 Magnetococcales bacterium | reverse complement strand
GTGTCAGGGGGTCCGGGTCGAGCAAAATTTTGCCATGCCCCCGGATGACGCCACCCAGGGCACGTTGGCCCAGGCAGGAGGTCAGCTGTTCCGGTTGCGCCTGCAAAAAGGCCGCCCGCTCGGCAGAAATGCGGCTCTCCAACAGCAGGGAGACGGTCAGATCGACCAGGGGCCGGATCTCTTCCGAAGGCGAGAACCAGTATTGTTCCCGCCCCTTTGGGGGTTTGTCGCTATCGGTGTGAACGGTGCGTTTTTGTGTTGGTTTGTCGCGATACTGGCCGTGCAGGCGGGCCTGGCCGGTGTGGTGAATGACGGCAAAGCGGTGGAGATGACGGCCCTGTTCCTCACCGGCGATGGCCCGGGCAACGACCTGCGCCAGGCCGTGAAAAGCGGTCAGCGCGGGGTAGCCCATCACGCCGAACCCGGCCAGGCTGTTGGCGGCGCCAATCTCCACCCTCTGGAAAAGTACATGGAAGGGAACCATCAGAGGATCTCCTCAAAAGCGGCAATCAGGCTGTCAACCGAGCGATCCGGCATGATGAACAAGGGTACCCGTGCCTCCTGATCCTGCCTGGCATGGATCAACATGCGTTCGACCCGGCTCTTGACTTCACGGGCAAAGCGGTTGGCCAGGGTGGCACGATCGAACTGGCCGAGGCGCGGATCGAGCCACTTCAGTTCATCGAGGGGGAGGGATTGCCATGGTCCTTCCCTCTGATCCAGCGGCGCTCCCTCCTCGATCAGGGGGCGGAGCTGCTCGCCGAGAGCGACGAACATGTCGGCCAGCTCCCTGGCATGGCGCTGTTCAGCCTGGCGATGGGTGGCCAGATCGACCTGCATGGCGGCGCGTCGGCCGTAGGCGAGCAACTCCTCCCTGTCGATGCTGGCGACACGCAGATAACTCCTGCCTCCGCCCAGCCTTGAGAAGACGCGCTGGAGGTCGGTGCGGTGATCCGCAGGGCACCTGACCATCAGGACCGGGATGCTGCCGCGCCTAGTGTTGCGGGTGTTCTTGTTGACGATGTAGCCAACATTTTGCGGTTGGCCACCGCCGACCGGCAGAGTTCCCCGTGGCACTTTTCTGGTCTTGTTTCCGGATGCCTCCCGTTCCTGGGAAGGGCGGGCATTTTTCTCCCCAAGCCGGTGATTCAGCGCGTGAATCCATTTCAGGGAGAGGATGGGTGTGATCAGGTACTCTGTCGTTTCGGTTTCAAAGAATACCAGCCGTTCATACTGGGTCACGCCATCCGGAGCGCGATCCCGGAGAGCAGCGAAGGCATGGCTCAGCCCAGCCCACGCCTTGGCATCCACCTGGGGCAGGGGGTGGCCCTCCGACAGGGCACCCAACGCCGACATGGGTCGCTCCTGGCCCAGGTCACAGGCCAGGGCCATCGAAACCGCCACCTCGGAGGCACTGCTTGTGACAGCACCAAAACCATAGGGGCTGTCGATGGCCAGGGAGCAGACCCCGGCCTTGAATGTCCGGTCACGTTGGCCCGTTTTCATGCACCGCACAAACTGGCCGCCATCCACCTTGGTATGGCCAAGCTTGGGATGATGGGTCGCCACGATGCGCCCCAGTTTCCCCGGCAGAGCCACATCATCGAGGGCGGCCAGACTGGGTGGTTGTTGGGCAGGGGTCGCCTGGGGGACATCTTGAACCGCTGGGTCGTTCTGGTCGGGCATGTGACCTCCTCTGGTATGACCTTGGCAACCGCACGGCGATCTTCAAGGTTTAAAGTTGTTTCGCCTGGACGCTACCATGGAAATTACCGAAAAACAAGCCGGTGTTTAATTATTGTTTAATTGTATGATATAGAACATGTTTTATGGTCTGGCGGCATGACTGTCGAGACACCACCGTTTTTTTTTGACGGAGCAGATCAGATACCGTGGTCATAAACAGGGCGATCACAGGGGAAGGCTGGATAAACTGATCAAATGGCAGGCAGAGTTTGATAATTGGCATTATATTTGCATTAGAGTTCCGGCATGGATTCAAGTCCGGTCGTCACCCAACATGTGGGAGCTTTGCAAGTGAATAAGCGTACTCATTTGTCTTTATTGTTGTTACTCTCGGCTTATGGTGGCGGATGCGGCGGAGGGGATGGCGGCGGGGGTGTTGCCACGTCTCTCTCTGCGGTTACCTCCACCACCTCTCCCACTCCGTCCATCGGCTATTTTGTCGATGCTCCGGTGTCAGGGCTTGCCTATACGACGCCAACCCTGAGCGGCAAGACCGACGATCGGGGGGCATACAGCTTTGTTGCTGGAGAAATAGTGACTTTCAAGGTCGGGGACGTCGTTCTGGGGAGTGCCCTGGGGACGACGACACCCATCAGCCCCTTGACTCTGGGGGGATCAGGGGCAACGCAGTCCACCCAGAGTGTCAAGAATATAGCTGTCTTTCTGCAGTCGCTTGACCCGGGCAAGGGGACCGGCTCCGTCGTTGCCATCCCGGACGCTGCGCATGCGCAATTGACGGCAAAAACGGCGCCTGCCAATACAGGTGTCATCACAAATCTGCTTGCCGATTTCAAGGTGGGCAGCAGCAGCAGCAGTTTCACCAGCGATTTGAGCAATCTTTTGGCTGTGGTCGCTCCAGGTGCGACCCCGGTGAAAGAGGCGGATGCGATCAGTCAAATGACAACATGCCTGGCAAAAAGGGGCATCAGTGCCTATGCCGGGAGTTATTCCAGCGCGTCCAAGGACTGGAGCATGATTGTCAGCGGGTTTAACAACTTCATGATCGTTTTGTCCGACGGTTCGGTCAAGACGGGGCAGGTCGACAACAAGGGAGCCTTGTCGATACCCAACCTGGACAAATCGACGACAACGCCAACCGACACCTCCCTCACCGGAGCGATAGGTGCGGATGGAACGGTCAAAATGAGCTGGAAACCTGCAACGACGTCATCGACGACTGCCTCTTCGGCCTCCTCATCGACCTCGACGACAAGCACGACGGCCTCGACCTCGACACAAACCACAGCGACCGCTGTCACTCTCTCCGGGAATAACTTTTCATCGGGTGGCGTTTCGTCCTACGCGGGAGAGTACTCAGGTTTGAGCACCAGTGTCCTGAAAGGTCCCGGGGGGTCGACAATAACCGGATCGTGGATGATGAAGGTTGACGGCAACAATAACTTTATCACCTCCTACCACGGAGACAGCAGCGTTGTCAGCTCCTATCTTGGGGCGGCCGGAACTCTCGACAGTGACGGAAAGTTCAGGGTTGTCGGAACCAGTGGATCGGTTACCGGCAGCATAACGGCAGATGGCAAGGTGAGCGGTTTGGAGTACAACTCGGCGGGTGTCAATGTTTACACCTTTTCCGGGCAGAAAGAGAATACAACGGTGGCCTCCTGCCCATAGAGCTGTTTCCAACGGCGTGACATTCCAATTTACAAAGGCTGCTGGAATCATGATTCATCTCCGGATTTTTCTTGCATAAAAGGAGATCCAAACATGCGCCACCGTCTTGTTGTCAGGGCTTTGTTCGGTGCAGTTGTCTGTAGTCTCTTTCTTGTTGCCTGTTCGGTTCAGCCGCCCGTGTCGCCGCCCGTGGTGCCGCCGACATCTGCTCGGCATCAGGCCTGTCCCCTGGGGGTGTCGGTTGTGCTGGTCGATACATCCGCCCACAGGTTGTCCCTCTGCCACGCCGGTCATGAGGAGGCCGCTTTTCGCGTCGCTCTTGGCAGGGGAGGCATCGATAAACGTGTGCGAGGTGATGAACGTACACCGCTCGGTCGCTACTATCTTGGGCTTGGCCGCCATTCCGACTCGTTTCATCTGTTCCTGCCCGTGGGGTATCCGACCACGGAACAAGCCAGACTCGGGTATACTGGAAGCGACATCGGCATCCATGGTCCGGATCAGGATTCCGCTGAAGATGCCGATCAGGACTCCGACCAGAGTTCCGACCAGGAGGCTGCCCAAGAGTCCAGCCAGGATTCGGTGGATGAAGAACAGGATACCGCCTCATCCGACGACGACTGGACCTTGGGCTGCATAGCCGTATCGACACGCAAGGATATCGAGGCGATTGCTGCCTGGGTGGCAGAGAAGCACATTTTCGAGATTATCATCTTGTGACGGATCCCCCGGTCGGCGACCCGATCCCGCGAGCACTCTTTTGTGTTGTTCGGGGCGTAGGGTCGGCCGTCTGCATCCTCTTGAACCTGCCTGGTGAATCATGGCCCATGACTTTGCGAGCGTTTTGGCTACCTTCAGGTCTCTTGTCACCCCGATTTTTTTCATCGATGATCCGGAGACGATCACCCCTGAAACGACAGCTGCCGATGTAGAGGGTTGGGACTCCTTGAGTCATACCCTGGTGGTCATGGCGGTGGAAAGGGAGTTTGGCATTCGGTTTTCGGTCAACGATACCGTGTTCGAGAACGTGGGGGAGATGGTGAATGGCATCCTTGCCCGATTGCCGGGCGATCGTTGACGCTGGTTTATGGTATCGGGTGGGGAGGAGCGTATGAAACCGACTATTGTTTTTCACGGCAACTGCCAATCCTATACCTTCTACACGATGGCCATGAAAGATGCCAGGTTGACCGAAGAGTATACCATCGGCCTGCTGCGGATCTCGGATGGCGACGGGCCGCGCCAGTTTGAAATGCTCTGCACGGAGCCTGTCAAGGCCAGTGAGCTCTTGTCGAACTGTGCCATTTTTTTCCAGCAAAAAAGCCTTTGGGCCATGACCTGTGGCTATGCCGAGAGATTGCCGCCCGGTTGCCGGAAGGTGAGTTTCCCGATGCTCAGCCTCGAGCTGCTGTGGCCTTTTTACATGCTGCGTCCCTATCCGCGTCCTTTTGGCCTTGAGGACAATCGACGCGGCCATGGGGATCGCATTTTGCACAACCTGATCAAAAAGGGATTGCCTTCCCTGGAAACTCTGGCTCGCTTCATGGGGTCGGATATTCATCGGTCGTTGGACCTGGATCGGGCTTATGATCTCTATTTCGACAAGCTGCGGACTCTCGATCAGGAGGTGGATGTGCCTGTGGCAGGCCTGATCGAGGACTCCTTTCGTCACAGACAGCTGTTTGTGGACCCTGCCCATCCAAGCGTTCCTTTTTGTTATTATATGGCCTCGCAAATCTTTCGTTGTGCCGGGTTGATGGAAGAGGGTTTTATCCAAAACTGGGATGGATTTTTCAGTTTCAGCCCCACGTTCCCGATTCACCCTCAGGTTATGGAACACTATGGGCTGACCTGGGTGGATCACCATACCCGTTATGCCTTTCATGCCCCAAGACCCTACGCAAACAGTGTGTATCAGGAGAAATTCAAGACCAAAGAGGGGGATTATGGATATCTGGCCGGTTTGCGCAAGCACCTGGAGATGCCGGACGTGCTTCCCTGTCGCGGCCGGGAGGATGCTTCCGAGCGAATCCTCTCTTTGCAAGAGGAGTTGGCTTTTTGGGAGGCGTTGCCGGAAGGGGCCATGGCCAAAACGGTCGCTGCCTGGCGGGCGGAGTTGTTGACGGTACTGGCCGATTGCCATCACCATCTGGGAGAGATGGATAAAGCCAGGGCCTTGTATCAACGGGCCCTGGATCTCGATACGGCGATTTATCACCTGCTGCCCTCACTCCTGGAGTTCCTGGGCCGGGAGAGTCGTTTTGAAGAGGCCTTGGTTCTTTTGCGTCATTTTATCGATGGTCCGAACATGCGATATTGTTCCATCGAGGAAAAAATGTTTCTGGCAAAATCTTGTGTCGATTATAGTGAATCTTTGGCAAAACACTATTTGGGTGTCAGCGATCCGGAGAAGTTGGAGTCTTCGCGATCGACTGTTCAGTCCATGAAGTCGTATCTGAACAAAATTATGGTGATTACGGAGAGACAGTCCACTCCCCCTCTCGAAAACATAAGCAATCGACTGGGCCAGATCATCGACCTGTCCGATCCTGTTTTCTGGGGGGGGCTTGTCTGGGTCTACGAGCCTTTCCAGGGAGCCGGGGGAGAAAAAACTCCCTCTGAGAGGGTATTTTTACCATAACCCATATTTTTCAAGATCATGGGAGACGGTTTCCCGGGAAGGTCTTCTGCCATCTGTTGCAGGAAGAGGCGTACCATGCCTTGACCTATGGTGCGTTGCTCGATCGTGCCCGATCCTTTGCCGGACTCTATCAGGCCCATGGTGCTTCGCCCGGGGAGGTGATCCCGATTTTTCTTCCGCACGGGATGGATCTCTACCCGGCTTTTTTGGGCGCCATGCTGGCCGGATGTGTTCCCTCTTTCATGCCTCCCCTGACGGTCAAGCAGGAGCCGGAGCTTTATTGGTCGGCGCACCGCGATCTGCTCAAGCGCATCGGTGCGCGTCTGGTGGTGGCAGGGCAACGGTTGGCTGACAATGTAGACAGGCTCGATTTTCAGAAGGGTATCATTCTCCGACCCGAGCAGGCGTGGGAGGTCTCCTGCGCACCGATTATGGTCAAATGTCAAACAGACGACACAGCCTTCCTGCAGCACAGCTCCGGAACCACCGGCCTGAAAAAGGGGGTCGCCCTGTCCCATGGAGCGGTGTTGCGTCAGGCGGCAGCTTACGGGCGGGCGGTCAACCTTGCGCCGGGGAGTGTCGTTGCCAGTTGGTTGCCCCTTTATCATGACATGGGGTTGTTGGCCTGTTTCATAATTCCCTTGCTGGTTGGGGCAACGATTGTCTCCCTGGATCCCTTGGCCTGGGTCATGCGTCCTGGCAGCTTGTTTGAAGCCGTAGAGTCTTATCGGTGCAGTCACATCTGGCTGCCCAACTTTGCCTTTCACCACCTGTGCCGCACGGTTGATCCAACTGAACGGTTTTATGACTTGTCCAGCCTGAAGGCCATCGTCAATTGCTCGGAACCATGCAAGGCCGAAACTTTTGCGCTGTTCTGCCGCACCTTTGCCCGCTATGGTATTGCCAGGGAGAGACTACAGATCAGCTATGCCATGGCCGAAACCGTATTCGCTGCCACACAGACTCCCCTGGGCAAGCCGGTGATCCCTCTGGCGGTCGACCAGCAAACCCTGATCGAAGAGAGGTGTTTTCAACCGCCCCAACCTCCTCGACCTGTTCACTACCTGATGCCGGTGGGGTCAACCCTGGATGGGCTGGAGATTTGCATTACCGAGGCTGAAACGGTATTGCAAGAGGGACAGGTGGGAGAGGTGACGATTCGGGGGGAGTTTCTTTTTTCAGGTTATTTCAAGTTGCCAGAATTGACCGCCGAACGGTTGCGTGACGGTTGGTATCATACGCGTGATCTTGGTTTCATCCTGAATGGAGAGCTTTACATAACGGGTCGCCAGGATGACCTCCTGATCATCCATGGCAAAAACATCTACGCCCATGATGTGGAGTATGCCATCAACGAGGTGCCAGGAATCAAGGCAGGCCGGGCGATCGCCGTGGCCAGGTTTGATCCTGTCCTGGGCAGCCAGGAGCTTGTCATCATTGCCGAAACCGTCGAAACGGAAGAGCAGGTTCATAAAGGGATCAAAAAAGAGATTGCTGCCATTCTGACAGCCCTGTTCAACATGACCTCCCCAAGGATCAGACTGGTGGCTGAAGGGTGGCTGATCAAAACGACCAGTGGTAAGATTAACCGCGAAAAAAATCTGGAAAAATTGCTGAAAAAGTGAGGGGCCATGAATTCTGCCGCCATCGTCGTTGAATCCGCCTCGTTTTTTTCGGTCACAGCCACGACATTGACGTTGATCTTTTTGGCCGAGATGGGTGACAAGACCCAGCTTGTCTGCATGACTCTGGCAGCCCGGAATCGGGGGTGGCCGGTCTTTCTGGGGGCGACTGCGGCCTTTGTTCTGCTCAACATCCTGGCTGTCTCTTTCGGGGCGGCTTTGGCCCGCTGGTTGCCGGCCAATGTCATGGTTTTGATTGTCGCGGCCCTGTTTGGCCTCTTTGGGGTTCAATCGTTGCGGGCGTCCGGCAACACGGAAGATGAAGAACAAAACGTTGAACCTGAAAGTGGGAGAGGCGTCTTTTTGAGTGCCTTTACCCTCATTTTTGTTGCCGAGCTGGGGGATAAGACCCAGATTGCGGTCGCGACTCTGGCCGGGAGTGCTCCACCTGTCCCGGTCTGGGTGGGCGCCACGCTGGCGTTGGCTCTCTCCTCTGCTCTTGGCGTGGTGGCCGGCCGACAACTGCTGGCGCGCATCTCCGTGCGTCTGCTCAACAGGATCAGCGGGATTTTCTTCTTGATCCTGGCTGCGTTGGCCCTGACCCGACTTCAATGGTAAGCCCACTTCGTCCGTTGCCTGTTCGACTGCATGAAAACGTTCTGGCTTGAATGCCGAGGCAGGGATGTGTAGCGTAGGAGGGCTGGACGTTTCTTGTCGTTTTCCAGGCAGCGTGGGCTTTTTTTGACCCGGTGCCGACTGATACCACTGTCAACAGGATCCTGTTCCGTTTTTGGTGGCCAGGAGGAGATGCAGTATGAATCCTATAGCGCGTTTGGGTTGCATGGCACTTTTGGCTTTTCTCTCCGGTTGTGCACAGATACCGGACGGCACTGTACAACCCCCTGACCTGGTCGAGGTGGTGAGCCGCAACGACAGTGCCATGGCGCGAGCCCTTCTCGACAGGGGAATGGATGTCAATACCAGAGGGAAAAATGGCGCAACAGCACTGGGTGCCGCAGCCCGGAATGGCCACATGGATATGGTCAAAATGCTGCTCGACAGATGGGCTGACGTCAACGCAAAAGATGACGAAGGGACAACTGCGCTGATGATGGCCGCCGAGCATGGTCACGTCGATGTGGTTCGGGTGTTGCTCGACAGGTCGGCCGATATCAATGCCAAAGGACCGGACGACGAGACCGCGTTGATGCTGGCCGCCGAGGAGGGTTACCCCCCGGTGGTGCGGCTGCTGGTCGAACGGGGAGCCGACGTCAATATCCAGAAGAGTGATGGCAAGAGTGCACTGATGTTGGCTGCCAGAAAAGGCTATATGGAAATTATCCAGACGCTGCTCGAGCATGGGGTCGATGTCAATGCCAAAGACAGGGATGATGAGACCGCGTTGATGCTGGCTGCCCAGAAGGACCACCTCGGTGTGGTGCAGCAACTGATCAACGGCGGTGCCGATGTCAATGCCAGGGGCATGTATGGCCGTACAGCGTCGGTTGTCACCGATCACCTTGAGGTGGTCAGAGTCCAACTGCTCGCCAAGGCCAACACCAGGACCAGGACGACCGAAGGTTGGACCGCACTGATGTGGGCTGCCAAAAAAGGCCATCTTGAAGTGGTGCAGGCATTGATCAACAACGGGGCGGATGTCAACGCCAAGGAAAATAACGGCTGGAATGCGTTGATGTGGGCCGCTGAAGAGGGGCATCTTGAGGTGGTGTGGGCATTGTTGATCGCCAAGGCCGACGTCAATGCCCGGAAGAACGATGGCAAAACCGCGCTGATGTCAGCCTCTGCAAGGGGACACTTTGGGATGGTGCAGGCACTGCTCGACAAGGGGGCTTATGTCAATATCAGGGGACATGGCGATGAGACTGCCTTGAAACTGGCCGGAACCCCCGACATCAGGGCCTTGCTGATTCAGGCTGGTGCCGAAGAGTGATGTCCCATGCTTCTGGAGGGATCATTGTGATCGACAGGATAATCACGGCCTTTCAGAGGACCGCAATGGTCATCCTGGTCGCCTTTTGTTGCGCGTATACGCCTGTTCTCTTCGCGAACGAAACCGTACTCACCATCCCCGCACCGAACAAAACCCGGTCCGGAACAGAGACGGTCGAGTTGGTCGCCACCCTGTTCAAACCGGAGGGTCCGGGGCCTTTTCCGTTGGCCATCGTCAGTCATGGCAGCCCGCGAGGGGGCGACAACGAACGAAAAGGGCAGAAGCGCCCCGTGTTTCGCGCCCTTTCAAAAGCCCTGGTGGATATGGGGTATGTCGTGTTGTTGCCACAACGCCGTGGTTACGGAGAGTCCGGTGGACATTGGGCCGAAGGGTACGGAAAATGTGGTGCTGCCCGGTACCATGCCGCAGGACTGGAGGGAGCCAGTGATCTGTCGGCAGCCATACGCCATGCCCGGCAGCAGACGTTTGTGCGCCCCGATCAGGTGGTCTTGATAGGCACATCAGCCGGCGGGTTTGCCTCCATTGCCGCCGGCAGCATGGGTTTGGAAGGAGTGCGCGGCATCATCAACGTCGCCGGAGGACGTGGTTCCATCCGGCCTGGTTTTGTCTGTTCCCAGGAGACGCTTGTCAGCAGCCTGTCCGACTACGGCAAAACCAGCCACGTTCCTTCATTGTGGATTTACGCAAAGAACGACCGCTTCTTTCATCCGGATCTGGTGCAGGCCATGCATACAGCTTACAGACAGCAGGGCGGAAAGGCCGAACTGGTCATGATCCCCCCCGTCGGTGAGGATGGCCACTCATTGATGAAAGATGACAACGTTCCCTATATTCTCCCGCATATTCAGGATTTTCTACATACCATCAACCCTGTGAAACCCTGAACCGGATCCATCCCGGTGTGGGGGGGTACAATAGTCACCATGCTCTTTCCGAGCGGAGGTGGTTTGGGCAGATGGTTCTTATTGTGGATGGCTTCTCCGTCTTCTGACGAGCCAACCATAGATAACGAAGAGCATGACGACGATCTGCACCAGCGGAATGGCGATTTCAACCAGGGCATACTCGATCTTTGTGATCGAGGTGAGCAGACCGACGAGGGAAAAACTGCGCATGGACAGAGGTGAGGCATGAAGATCGATGCGATGAGCGTAGCCCAGGATCCACCCGAATATGCCTGAGAAGACGACAACACCAAAGAAACCAAAGTTGGCATAGGCCTCGCCGAGCAGGCCAATGCCGATACTGGTCATGATGATCTCATCGATGGTGTGAACGCCATAGTGTATCCCCAGATAGATGGTGGCTGCATGGCCATCGGGTTTTTCTGGCCACAAGAACCGGGGAACGATCATGGACGGCAGCATGGCGTAGGTGGTGCCCTCGATGAAGGGTACCTCTTCCGGGGTGCGTTGGATGACCATGCCCAGAACGCCGGAGAAATTCATGCGATCGGCGAGCATGAACGAACTTGTTTCCGTATTTGATTGAAAAGATTGCAAGGAGATGTTCGCCCAGTCTGTCAGCCTTTGATAAATGTCAGAAACGGAACTGATCTGGGATCCCCAATAAATGGTGCGCGCCGTGCCCTTGCCAACGCTGAGAAGGGTGAAGGCAACACCGATGATGACGATCATTCTAAAGGGGATGCGCCCGCGACCCAGAGTGAACCCAAGGATGCCGGGAAAGATCCAGAGAACAACGCTGACAAGCATAAGGCCACTGATGATCACGAGGGTGGATATCAGAATGAACACCAGCATGAACGCGGTCTGCTTTTTTGAGAGTTTGTTTTCGCCAGCCATTCGGGAAAGGACGTACGAGGAGACCATTCCCATGACGTTTGTCAATAGAATGTTCATGACAGCCTGATAATTTCCCAGGTAAGGCTGGATCAAACCAATCTGAAACATGATATTGTAAACGGTCGACAAGACCAGGAAGGTCTGGAATATCAGAACGGCTGTTTCGTGAGGAATTTCCTTGGAGGCAACGGGTTTGGGATTGTTTTTCACCAGGCTTTTCGACCAGGAACAGGCTACCAGGGAAATGATGATGCTCGCCAATACCACAAGGCCTGTCTTGATACGATTGTCGTAATTAACGGTGAATCTGCTGAAAGCGCCATTTGTTCCAATAACCATCGGCAGTCCATAGTACAATCCGACGATCAAGGAGTACATCTCGATGAATGGCATGGTTTTTTTGCGCAGGGTAAACCACTTGGAAGATGAGTGAAACGAAAAAGCGACAATGACCAACCCCAGGATTCCCTCTTCCATGGACAAGGTCCTGCCATTCCAGATACCTACCAAAGCGACGGCAAAAGTGACAGCCGCCGTCGTCAGGATGGGATATTGGCTGTTGCTTTTTGGGGGAGCGTCAGCCCAGGGGTCATAACGGGGAACAGGCTGTCGAAACGCAACGCCACCTTCGGGGCCGACTGTTCTTTGGTGGGGTAGTCTGGCAGGGTAGGGTTGAAACCTTGTTGGGCGATCCATTTTGGCTATTTCATTGCGTGATCTTCGCGATTGTTGCATTTCAGAAGAGCAGGAACCTCTCCGGAGCGACAAAGGACAACAGCTCCGTCAATAAACTCCATGATCGACCAACCTGCGGCATACTAGGCAGTGGGAGTTGACGAGGTCAAGGACAAACATATCCGGAGGCTCTGTGTGCCAATATTGGCCGCGAAAGCCACGCAGTGTTCCTCGTGGCTGGAGGTCGGAGGGGGCTTCTTCCGACCCGACAGGGATCTAACGTGGCCAATGTTGAATCTGGCCCTGCTTGAGAGTGTCGGATGAGAACTGTCCCTTCATGAAGATCTTCTCGATCAAACAATACAAGACGATAAAAAGATATCGGGAACCCATTTCCCTGATTTTAAACTTGGACAAACCTTCCTGGCGATTGAACCACGAGTTTGGAACGACGGCAAAAGAAAAACCGCGTATGATGGCTTTCAGGGGCAGCTCGATGGTAATGTTGAACTGGTAGGAGAGGATGGGCTGAATGCCGGCGATTACCGAACGGCGGTACATCTTGAAGGCGTTTGTTGCATCGCTGTAACCTGTGCGCAACAGAAAACGGATCATGATGTTGCCCAACCGATTGAGGATCAGCTTGTTCCAGGGATAGTCCACGACCAAACCTCCGGCAGAGAATCGGTTGCCAAAGACGCAATCGTAGCCCTCCTGGAGCTTACGGTAGAATTTGACCAGATCTTGCGGTGAATCGGAAGAGTCGGCCATGAACAGGGCCACAGCTTCCCCCCGGAAAGCGACCAATCCCTGACGAATGGCAAAGCCAAACCCATTGGGAGGGGGGTTGTTGAGGTAACGTATGGTGGGGTGGCGGAGAGACATCTCCATCAGGATTTGTTCTGTCAGGTCTTTGCTGTTGTCGTTGATCACCAGGATTTCATGATTGATTTCTGCCTGCTGCAATGCATGGACCAGGCCTTCGAGGGTGGCCCTGATACACCCCTCTTCGTTGTGCGCCGGAACGACAACCGAGAGCATGCCCGGAATGCCGGACTTTTCCCATTCCGCCATGAATTGCACCTGGACTGGCATGCCTCTTCTCCTTTCATGGTTGTGTCATACCCATTTGCATTCATCGCGGCAACTTCGTTGGCTGTGTCGTCGGCTGATTCTATCTTTATCATCAAATTTCACCAGGTTTTTTTGCAAGGAATGGTTTTCGGGCTCCATCACAAAAAAACGACGTGTTTCAAAATAGACGCGGTTCAAGGTCCGATTTTTCAAGCATGCCAATTTCAAATGCGATTGCCCTGTCCCGGGGTTTGATCGAGTTGCTTCTTGCCGACACAATCGGTATCCTCGGGCGCGGGCGGAAGCGGCGGTGAAAGGCCTTTTCCGATGGAGGGGCTTGAACATTGATGGAAATCTGATGACCGAGAGATTTTCTGTATGAAACACAAAATAGATTCAATATCTGCATTTGTCTCGACAAGATTTTTCGTGATATTGGCACTTCTGGCCGGTTCTTCCTCTGCGCTCGACGTGATTCTCATGGTGTTGCGGATCAACGGGGCCATTTCGCTCGACGTGCCATTGCAATTGGCTACCAGCGGATGTGAGGAGGAGTCCCTCTATGCTCTTTGGAAATACCATATAGGGGAACCTGTTTTCGGAGATCCAACCAGAATTCCTTTTGCCGCCTCTTATTTTAATTGGTTGTTTTACGTTATTTATGGGGAGATTGGTTCCCTGGCCCAGAAGATACTGGGTTTTGGGGAGTTGTGGTTTCCTACAGTTTGGCATCTCATCACGTTGTTCGGCGTGATTTTTGGGACCGTCGTCCTTGCTCGTACCTTGTTCAAGGTGGTGAGGGGGGACGACGGAATACCCCATGGAGCTGCGGGTGTGGTCCTGGCGTGGGCCTTTTCCGTTCTGGTGTTTCTGGGACCGCTTGTTGGTTTTTGGGGGATCACGGCCCGGCCCGATGCCCTGGCCATGGTCTTTGAAGCCTGCGCGATGGCAGCGTTTTTTGCCATGTGGCCACGCACGCAGGCCGGGGCTGTCATTGTTTATGCCTTTTTTGCCTTCTGCGCCTGGTCGATGAAGCAGATCAATATCGTTGCTTTTGGCGCCATGGGTTTGTTGTTGCTCGTTCGTGGTCGGTATCGTCTGCTGTTTTTGTTGGTGGGGTTGGCTTCTGTTCTGTGTGGCGTCGTTCTGGCACTGGGTAGTGACTCTTACCGCAACATTTTGTTTCTTCGTGATACGCATATCGAGTTATTCCCGTCCCTGGCGCTGTTCAATCTGCTGCAACTCCTCCGCAAGGCACCACCGATTCTGGTCGGGGTCGCCGCCTTGTCGGTCTGCCTGATCAACCCTGCCCTGCGAGCCAGGCTCTTGGCGTCGGACGCATTCATATTGGGTAGCTCCGGCATGGTTGTCTGGGCCATGGTCATGATTCCGGCCAGTGCCAAGTTGGGGGCAGCCGACAACTATCATTTTGTCGCCCTCCTGTATGGCGCTTTGGCTCTCGTCGCCGCCCTCGGCTGTGTTGGGGACAGGTGCCGTGCATTGTCCGTCGGTTTGCTGCTGGGTTGGTTCCTGGCCTTGGCTTCGGTCTCCCTGGCCCTGGCCGGAGGCGCCAGAATATCGCTGGCAGAGGATGGCAAAGAGAATGACCTGTTGAAGTCCTGCATGGCCGATTTGCAGAAGCCTTTGTATATCCCTCATCTGTATGCCACCCTGCCCTGGATGAGTGGATCCATCCCTGTCTTTCAACTGGCCTACCATTATTGGGGCGATCGTGCGAGAGGCAGAACCTTCGAGCGGGGAGGGGTCGGCGGCTTGATCGAGGAGGGATATTTTGGCAGCCTGTTGCTGGAGACCTCGACCGGAGAGAGCTACGATCAGGGGCGTCTCGACACTTTCTATCGCCGAACGAATCGCCACTGCGGCAGATTCGTCTTGTACGAACGCAGGTACCCTGGAGTCACACCATGAAACGCATCCTCGTTACTGGCGGCGCCGGATTTGTCGGTTCAAACCTGGCCGTTTTCTTCAAGCGGGACCAGCAGGATTGTGAGGTCGTCGCCTTTGACAATCTGAGACGGCGCGGCAGTGAGATCACCCTGGCCCGTCTACGGACCAGCGGGGTTGTTTTCGTTCACGGCGATGTGCGTACACCTGAAGATTTGGCAAACCTCGGGGCGTTCGACTGGCTGATCGAGTGTTCGGCAGAACCCAGTGTCCATGCCGGGTATGGATCCTCTCCAGGCTATCTGATCAACACCAATCTCATGGGGGCGGTCAACTGTCTGGAACACCAGCGCCGTCATGGCGGTGGTTTTCTTTTTTTGTCGACCAGCCGTGTTTACCCCGTGGGTTCCCTCTGCGCCCTGCCGCTCGAAGAGGAAGGGAAACGCTTCACCCTCAAAAAGAGTGGTCGTGGCTGGTCGGCGCTCGGCATAGCGGAAGAGTTTGATCTGGCCGGATCGCGCTCTTTGTATGGTGCGACAAAGCTGTGTTCCGAACAGATTGCCATCGAATATGGCGAGGCCTACGGCATGCCGGTCATCATCAATCGGTGCGGTGTACTCTCAGGCCCCTGGCAGATGGGCAAAGTGGACCAGGGCTTCATGGCTCTCTGGGTGGCACGTCACTTTTTTGGCGGGACATTGAACTACATGGGGTTTGGCGGCAGGGGCATCCAGGTGCGCGATGTGCTGCATGTGGCCGATCTTTACCACCTGTTGCGCCTGCAAATGCGTGATCCGGTGCGCTATGAAGGGACGGCGTTCAATGTCGGCGGAGGGGTGTCCGGCTGCGTTTCGTTGCTGGAGTTGACAGAGATGTGCGAAGCGGTGACCGGAAACCGGCTCGACATTGGCGCCGATCCGACAACACGAGCGGTCGATATTCCGTATTACGTTTCCGACAACACCCGCATCGAAGCGATTTCCGGATGGCGTCCGAGGCTTTCGGTCGAGGCGATTGTCGATGATTTGTACGCATGGCTGCTTGAACACAAGGCGCAATTGGTCGATGTATTCGCTCAATAGGCTTCACTGTCTCGTCGCCCGTTCGTTGTCGTCTCCATCCTGATTGGGCGGACTCTCTTGTTCGTCGTGTCGGGAGTGTTCGGTCTGCTGCCGTCGAACGGCCAGGGACTGTTGCAGGTCACGCCTGGCAAGGAGCAAGGCCTGGGTGCAATCTGCCAGCTGTTTTTCCAGGCTTTCCGTGGAGGTGGCTCTGCTCCTGACTGCGAGCAGATCCCGATAGCTGCGCAATCCCAGAATGATCGAGGTCACCAGGCGACGCGATGAGAGATCGGATTTTTCCCGATAGTCGTTGATGTCATACCCGGAGACCACCTCTTTTTCCGGGGCCTGACCGGACTGGCCGGTGCGCAGAATGATGCGCACCAGGTGATTGTTCAACTCCTCGCGGACATAACGTACCACGTCCAGACCGGCCCGATCCGTCTCCATGATGACATCCAGGAGAATGATGGCTGTATCCGTGTGCTCCCGCATCAGGCGCCGGGCATCCGCGCCGGAATACCCCGAGATGCACTCAAGGGGCATGCCCTCGAAGGTTATATAACGCAAAACGGTTTTGGTGATGGCATGAATATCGACATCGTCGTCGATGATGAGGAGTTTCCATGCGGGCGGGGAGGGTTGATGGCACGGCCGGGAGGGGGTGATCTTCTCGGGGGCGGTGGCAGTTGGGTTGATCTCCTCGGGGGCGGCGGCAGTTCCGTCAGGTGGATGAGAACTCGTTTCAGGATTCATGGGCAGGATCCCCTCTCGCTCGGAAAACGAATGATAAACTCGGTCCCTTCACCCGGATGACTGCGACAAACGATCGAACCTCCCAGACTCTGTGTCACAAGATTGTAAACGATATGCAGTCCCAGCCCGCTGCCCCCTTGTTCCTTCTTCGTCGTGTAGAATGGCTCGAAAATTCTGTTCTGGTCAACCTCATCGATGCCCTTGCCATTGTCCCGATAGACCATGAGCACCTGCTTTCCATCCTTCGGCTCCGGATGGACATCGAGGCTGATGGTGCCCCCTTTCCTGGCTTCAAAACCGTGGAGAAGAGAGTTCATGACCAGGTTGGTGATGATCTGGAAAAAAGCCCCCGGATAGCTGTTGACCACCAGGTCGGGTGGAGAGTGGATCTCGAACTTGTGCTGGCCCTGCTTGAATTTGGGGCGCAGGCTGATCATGATTTCGTGAAGATAGTCGTTCAGTTGAATCATGCGCAGATCCGATGCGGATTGATCGACGGCCACCTGCTTGAAGCTGCGGATCAACTGCGCTGCCCGGCCCAGATTGGTCAGGATGGCTCGGGAGGCCTCTTCCACAGACTCCATGTAGATGCGCAACGGCTCTTTCTGGAGCTGGTTGGAACGATATTGGGCCATCACTTCGGTGGTGCGTTCTTCCAAAAAGGATGCTGCCGTATAGCCGATTCCCACCGGGGTGTTGATTTCATGGGACACACCAGCCACCAGGCGACCCAGGGCGGCCATCTTTTCTGCTCGAAACAGCTCATTTTTGGTATAGTCGAGATTTTCCAGCGAGGTTTGCAATTCGGCGGTACGCAGGGCCACCCGTTGTTCCAGCTCTTCGTTGAGTTGACGCAGGGCATCTTCGCTTCTCTGGCGCAAAATCAGGCCTTCCAGGGTTTTGGAGACGGCCTGCATGAATTGTTCTTCATCCCTGGAAAAGGGGTGTCCGGCGGCTACATAAAGATTGATCACCCCCAACACCTCGTGCGACGAGACAACAGGAACGCAATAGTGACCATGATCTTGCATGACAGCGAAACCACGTTCGTGCCTGTCGTCCAGATGATTGACAAACAGGACGTTTTTCTGGGCTGCAGCCTGGCCGCACAAGCATTGCCCGAAGGAGATTTCCTGACAATGCGCGACGTGATCCTCCATCCCTTTCTGGGCAACCATGGTCAGATGCGTCTGGTCACGGTTGGCGAGAAAGATGGCTCCTCTGGACTCGATGGCCAGCCAGGGAATCGTCAGCAGCCTGCATAAGGCATTCTGCATCTGGACATTGAGTGGAGCCGGTTGCAGGGTGATGCGCAACAAATCGTTGACGACCTCCTGAATGTTGCTGATGCGTTCGTTGTGTGCCTCCACTCTCTTACGTTTGCCAATCTCCTCTTCGAGGGGACGGACGGCAGTCAGCCACAACACCCACCACAAGATCACGCCCAAAAGGACCATCAGGAGAGTCGACAGGATGCCCAGTTTGACACTGAGCCGAAAAATGTCATCCTTGGCCCGATTGAAATTGCTCCTGATCTGGATATGGATCAGGGTCTCCCCCTGGTGTTGTACCAGCCGTTCGTGAAATCTGACCACCTCGCCCCGAACGGAATTTCGATAGTGCGCCAGCACAAAACCATTGGCTGCCACGGCCTTCAATTCGACGATGTCCTGATCACTCTCTGCCCAGCGGGTCAATACCCTTTCCAAGGTTGCAAAGTCATTTTTGAGGATGGCTTCGTAGGCCATTGTGGCGATCAATTCGAGATCATCTTCCAGACGTTCGTGGTGGATCGTATTCAGGTTGTCGCGTTGTTCCACGAACACCACCCCGCCTTGCAACAGCAGGAAAGCCACCATGACCAGAGAGAATACCAATAGAACGGAATAGCGTCTCCAGTAAGGCATCGGGAGGAACTCTATGGTATCAGGGTTGGTGGAGAGGATTTATTTCGGGTTGGAAAGGAACGGACACCTGTGCAGGTTGCACAGGTATTTTACTTTCTTTCATAAACTCGCGCAAGGACGAGAAGTCACCATCCTGGGCGGTAACCAGGGATGTGATGTCGGGATTGTACTTTTTCAAGGCGGCCATGCCTTCCGGGGTCTGGTGCAGGGTGGTCATGGCTTGCTGCATGCGCTCCACCCACTCCCGGGGCATATGACTGCCCGCCACAAACAACAGGTTGGGCACCGGCGGTGATCGGGCAATCACCCGCAGTCCCCGGGGAGCGTATTTTTCGTAGACATCCTCCTTGACGCCGGCGGCATCATGGTTTCCCATCAAGACGGAGAGTACCACGTTCTGGTTGTTGCCGACAAACTTGAACTCCGCCAGATCTTTCAAAGGCACCCCCGCGTGGAACAGCATCATTTTGGGCAGGCTGTGGTTCATGGTGGAGTCCGGATCGCCAAAGGCGAAGCGTTTTCCTGCCAGATCGGCAAGTTTTTGGATGGAACTCTCCTGACGTACAAAAACCACCCCGTGGTAGCTTCTTTTGCCACCCAGCTCTTCCATGGCCAGAATCGGTTTTGCTCCATACTCTTCAAGCAGTCGCAGGTAGGGTACGGGTCCAAAAAAGACAAAATCCAGCTCGTTTTTACCCAATTGATCGATCAAGATCCGAAAATTGGGTGGTATTTCCATTTTGATGGGTTGTTCCAGGCGTTTTTCCAGGTACTGCAGGACGGGGGTGAAGCGTTCGACCAGCTCCAGGGAGTTGAGATAGGGCATGGCTCCGAAACGGATCGTTCCCTCGGCCTGGGCGGCAACGGCCAGACCCAGAATGAGGCTCCATCCGGTCAACCACCCGACAATTCCCTGCATGGACAGAGAGGTCCATTCCCGTGCACAGGAGGTTCTCGATGACCTGTTTTCACGGGGAAGGATCCATGTTCCCGGTTTCACCTGTGGCATGGTGGTACCCCCTGTCGCTGGAAGGTTGTCCAGGATGAGCCCGTTTGTTGTTGGTGCACTTTCAAACCGTTGTCCAGGATACTCCAGCCGTTCGTCCGATTCCAGGGGCAGGGGGGTGAAGCCCAGGGCAATCGCGTTTGAAACTGGCACACCCGAGGCCATGATCGCTTTTTGGCATCGGGATCCAGGGGGCTGGCTCCCTGGCAGGTCCAGGACAGAGTCCTGGTGGGGTTT
>JADGCJ010000054.1 GCA_015229045.1 Magnetococcales bacterium | reverse complement strand
ATGGCAAGCCACTCCCCCGATAGTTCGGCGGCGCAGATGGAGGCACACCACCCGAATGACTCTTTTGCCAATTCCGAAGAGGGATCGGCCATTCAGACACAACAGGCGCCATGGTCGGATTCCGGTGATGTCGAAGAGTTTTTTCCCGAGCCAACCCTGTCACCAGACCCCCCGGAAGAGATATCGGCTGAAGAGAGGGCACTCCTCCCGCCCATCGCCCTCCTTGCCGCCAGGCCGGCCAACACCCATCACGAAGCCGACCGCCAGGTATTGGAAGCAAAGTCGCGCCTTATCGAACAAAAATTGGCTGATTTCAAGGTCAAAGGACAGGTTATCGATGCACGTCCCGGCCCGGTGGTGACAACGTTTGAGCTGGATCCGGCCCCCGGTCTCAAGGCATCCAAGGTGATCGGCCTGGCCGATGACCTGGCACGCTCGATTTCGGCCCTTTCGGTGCGCGTGGTGGGCAATATTCCAGGCAAGAGCGTCATCGGCATCGAAGTCCCGAACGATCAACGGGAGACCGTCTACCTCCGGGAGATCCTCGAATCGGAGACCTTTGTTGCACAATCACAGAAAAATCCCCTGACCGTGGCGCTCGGCAGCGATATCAATGGCAATCCGGTGGTGGCCGATCTCGCCCGCATGCCGCATTTGCTGGTAGCCGGTACGACAGGCTCGGGAAAATCCGTGGCCCTGAATGCCATGATCTGCTCCATCCTCTACAGAAACACCCCGGAGCAGGTCAGATTCCTGATGGTCGACCCGAAAATGTTGGAACTCTCCATCTATGAGGGGATTCCCCATCTGCTCGCCCCGGTGGTCACCGATGTCAAGAAAGCCGCCACCTTGATCAAATGGGCGGTGGCCGAGATGGAGGAGCGCTATCATCTCATGTCCGAGTTGTCGGTGCGCAACCTGGCTGGTTACAACCGCCATATTCGGGAGTTTCGGCGCACCGGAAAGGTTCCCACGCGCAAGGTGAAAGTGGGCTTCGATCCGGAAACCAACCTCCCCGTCATGAAGGACGAGCCCATCTCCCTGGAGACCAAACCCCTGATCGTCATCGTGGTTGACGAACTGGCTGACCTGATGATGCAGGTCGGCAAGGAGGTGGAACCAGGTATCGCCCGACTCGCCCAAATGGCCAGAGCCGCCGGATTGCATTTGATTCTGGCGACCCAGCGTCCCTCGGTGGATGTCATCACCGGGCTGATCAAGGCCAATTTTCCGACCCGTCTGGCGTTCCAGGTCGCCACCCGTATCGACTCGCGCACCATCCTGGATGCCAGCGGCGCCGAACGCCTTTTGGGCATGGGTGACGGACTCTATCTTCCTCCGGGAACCTCACACATGCAGCGCGTCCATGCTCCCTTCGTGGCCGATGGCGAGGTGCAGGAGCTGGTTGAATTTCTCAAGACCACCGGCCAACCCCAATATGACGCCTCGGTGTTGATCGAACGCGACGACAGCGACGAAGCCTCCGACCCCGACGGGTCCGGCTCGTATGGTGACAACAGCCTGGATGAATATGACGAACTGTATGATCCCGCCGTCGATATTGTCCTGCGCGCCCGCAAGGTCAGCGCCAGCATGATCCAGCGTTATTTCAAGATTGGCTACAACCGGGCTTCGCGCATCGTCGAACGCATGGAAAAAGACGGCCTGATCTCGGAGTCCAACTCCCAGGGAAAACGCGAGGTCCTGGTTCCGGCACGACCTGAATAGGGGTCGAACAAACTCAACAACACCGCCCGATCCGCCCCCCTCCTCCCCCGTAGCGGGCCTCCTGCCGTTCCCGGACAAACGCCGCATAGGTCATGACTGGCTGACCCGGATGGTGCTGCCGTCGATGCAGCACATAGTTCTCGTAGTCTGGCACACCGACCATAAGACGCGCAGCCTGGCCAACCATTTTCCACATGTGACGCCAACGTTGACGCATCGAAAAACTCACTGACAAATCAATTGAGTATCTTGAGCATTTTCCGGCAGTTCTCTGGTCGTTGGCCGGTCGCTGTGCCAGGCCCGAATGCACGCACGAACCCCATAGACCAGAACGACCATGAGTACCGCAGCAAAAAGCACGGCCAGAGAGACATCCACCCGGTCATTGAAAATGATCTGCCGCATCTGGTCGAGGGTTTTGGCTGGAGCCAGGATGGTACTCTTGGCCAGAGAGTCATCAAAGCGCGTGGCATGAGCCAGGAAACCAATCTTGGGGTTGGCATGGAAAATTTTTTGCCAGGCAGCCGTCAGGGTGCTGGTCAAAAGCCAGAGGGTAGGCAGAGCGGTTACCCAGGCGTAACGCTCCTGCTTCATCTTGAAAAGAACCACCGTCGCCAGGATCAGGGCGATGCTGGCAAGCATCTGATTGGCAATACCAAAAAGCGGCCATAACGTATTGATGCCACCCAACGGATCCATCACCCCCTGATGGAGAAAATACCCCCAGGCACTCACACAGAGAAAGGTGGCGATGAGATTGCCGCTCCAGGAGGATGTCTGCTTGAGAGCGGGCAGAAAGAACCCCAAAAGATCCTGCAGCATGAAGCGACCCGCCCGTGTACCGGCATCGACGGCTGTGAGAATGAAAAGGGCCTCGAAAAGAATGGCAAAGTGATACCAGAACCCCATCATCTCCTTGCCACCCAAAAGTTGGGAAAAAATGGAGGCCATGCCCACCGCCAGGGTCGGGGCGCCACCCGTGCGAGAAAGAATTGTTTTTTCACCTACATCCGTGGCAGTTTGCTGGATCATCTCCGGTGTGATGACAAATCCCCACTGGGTGATGGCCTGCGCCGCATGGTCGGCGCTCTGCCCCAAAAGAGCAACCGGGCTGTTCATGGAAAAATAGACACCCGGCTCGATACACCCGGCAGCCACAAGCGCCATGATGGCCACAAAAGCCTCCATAAGCATGCCACCATAACCGATAAAACGGGCATGCAGCTCGTTCTCCAACATTTTCGGGGTGGTTCCCGAGGCGATGAGCGCGTGAAAACCGGAAACCGCACCACAAGCAATCGTGATGAAAAGAAAAGGAAAAAGACCTCCCGACCAGACCGGGCCGCTTCCGTCGATAAACTGGGTGAAGGCCGGCATCTTCATGGGGGGTGCCACAAAAAGAATGGTGATACCCATAACCACAATCGTACCAATTTTAAGGAAGGTGGAGAGGTAATCCCGTGGCGCCAACAACAGCCATACTGGCAAAACCGAAGCCAGAAAACCGTAGACAATGAGCATCCAGGACAACTCTTGTCCACTGAAAGTGAAAAGAGGTGCCCAGGTCGGACTCTGCATGACCTGTCCACCCATCAAGATGGATGCGATCAGCAAAACAAAGCCAATAAGAGAAACCTCACCAATGCAGCCAGGCCGTAAAAAGCGCAGATAGACTCCCATAAACAAGGCAATGGGAATTGTTGCCGCGACAGTGAACGTCCCCCAGGGACTCTCTGCCAGGGCTTTGACAACAATCAGGGCCAGGACCGCCAGCAGAATAACCATGATCATAAAGGTGCCAAAAAGGGCGATAATTCCAGGAATCTCGCCCATTTCCGACTTGATCAATTCGCCAAGGGAACGGCCATCGCGACGCATGGAGATAAAAAGAATCATGAAATCTTGAACGGCACCAGCCAGAATGACACCAAAAATAAGCCACATCATGCCTGGATAGTAGCCCATTTGCGAAGCCAGCACTGGACCAACCAAAGGACCAGCCCCGGCAATGGCAGCAAAATGGTGCCCAAAAAGAACATATTTGTTGGTGGGAACAAAATCCAGACCATCATTTTTGCGGATGGCAGGCGTAGGCCGATCGGCATCGAGGCGCATGACCCGATTGGCAATGAACAGGCTGTAATATCGATAGGCGGTGACATAGACAGAGATCGCTGCCACGACAATCCACAAGGCGTTGATGCTCTCCCCGTGATGCAACGCCACGACACCCAGGGCAAAAGCCCCCAACATTGCCAGCAAAATCCAGGGCAGGTGCCGCATCACGCGCAAAGAGAGAGAGTTGGCCATGATGGAAAACAAATTATTTCAAGACACCGATTTGTTTGATACCGGCCGTCGTAATGGCCAGATTGTAAAGGACCGTGGAGATCTCTTTCACAAACTGCAACACCTCGATCTGGTCGGTTTTGAGCGGAACGACGATGGTATCACCCGCTGCAATGGTCACCCCTCCCCCCATATTGAACCATGCCGAGCCAAAGAGGCTGCTGGCACTTTTGGGGACAACCTGGCCATTGGCTTTGACGATATAAATGGCATCCTTGTCAGCACTGCTGCTGAATCCACCGCTCAAACTGACATACTCCTCGGGGGATTTGCCAGGCCGGTATTGATGGGAGGTCGGATAGTTCACCTCGCCCAACACGGTCACCTCGCTGCTCTTTTGCGGCAAAAGGATCTGGTCTCCATCGCGCAATTTCAGGGAGAGGGAAACCTTCTTGTTGGACTCCCAAAAGAAGGATTCAGTGGCTGGAGCAGCCTCTTCGCTTTCGTTGCCGGACAGGATCGCCGGCAGATCGATAGCCAGGCGTCCCTGAGGCCGGGTGTTCCTCAACTGCGCCAGCATGGTGTTCAAAACAGAAGGGTCGACGGTTTGAGAGCGGCCGCTTGATTCGTTGTTGAAAGACGACCTCGAGTGCATCAGGCTATACTTGACAACCTCTCCTTCCAGACGATGGGCCAAGGCATCCATCTCTTTACGCTCTCTCTCTTTCAAATCCTCACGCAGGAATATGGCCCCTTCCGGAAAGGCAAACTCGGTCAAATTGCCGGCACGCTCGATCAACTGTTTGAGGGTCTCCCCCTTCCTCACCGGGTAGATACCGGGGAAGCGAACCTCCCCCCGGATGGAGACCTGCTGCACGGTATCCGACCAGTTGGGAATCGGCTTGATGGTCAGGGTATCATAAGGCCGCAGATCCAGATCAGCCGAGAGATTGCCGGACATCACATCGTTCAGGGCAACTTTCAGGTGTTGCATCTCCCTGCTTCTGCTGTCAGCCAGATAAAATCGCGTCATTTCCGCTTCCAGGGAGTAGGCCGGTTCCGCCATCCAGCCTCCGGCGCGAATCAAGTCACTGATGTGCATGCCATCTTCCAGAGGATAGCGTCCTGGAAAGCGGACCATACCCGATACCGCAACAATACGCGACGGCTGGGAGGAGGTAGCCTGCGCCTGGAGCTGATCCAGAACGGGCCTCAACAAGCCTTCACGAGTTCGCTGCGACCAGTTGTAAAAGTGGTCGGCCAATTCCGGAGAGTTGGTCGGAATCTTGAGAAAAGAGAACTTGCCTTTTTCCTCTTTGGACTGCGCAATGGAGCTGCCCCAGGTCGGCAGGTCGGCATCTTCCCTGGTGGGTGTACCAGTCATGAACGCCGGCAGATTGACCACTTCCTTCCGGAACCGTTTGAAGCGTTCGCGTTGGTTGAACTGCCCAAAAACGAACTGCTCGTCGGGCGTTTCAGCCTCCGTTTCAGTCGACTCTGCTGCCCCCAACCCTTTTCCTTGTCGCGACAGCCGTTGCTCATCCAACGAACCTTCGCGGTCCAGAGTACCGCCAAGGTTTCGGCTCTGCAAACCACCCCGCCTGGCAAACCCGGCACGATCTGTCTCGCTCCTGGGCAAATCCTTGTTTGCGTAAAAATCTTCCACCCGTTCAGCAGCCACATCGGCCGACCCGGAGAAGGGCCCCTGTCTTGGATCTTTTTCGACCCTGCGGTCAGGTCCCTCGCCCTGACCAGCAGTTTTGAGGTCACGGAAGAAAAGACCTCTGCGGCTTTGACCACGTACATGATTTTCAAAGTAGTTGCTGCTGGCAAACACGAGCAGCTTGTCTTCCGGACGGACCAGCACGTCGCTGGGTGAACCTTCGTTGCCGAGAAGATCTCTCAAGCGAACCGAAAAGGGAGCGATACGACCATCTTTGTCCAGGACGCGGATCAGGAGGGCGTAATCCAGATCGGTTCCGGGCAAAGTTTCGGCGGCGGAGCGGATGGTTTCCGAAAGACGCATGCCCTGCGAGTAGGGATAGATGCCCGGGTAACGTACATTACCCACGACGGCGATGACAGGTTCCAACTGGTTGGACGGGGTTTGGCGACGAAGTTCCGTAATCCACGGTTCCAGGGTTTTTGCCCGGTTTTCGTTGAGTCCCAGGACCAGGATCTCATCGCGGGGCTGGAGCAGGGTATTGTAGGAGGAGGCTGGATTGGCGAAGGGCTGGTCCAGACGGGTGGTGATGAATCTCCAGCGATGCCCGCCATCCATTTCGCGTCGGACCAGGACGTAGCCGAGGTCGGGGTTTTCCTGCAAGGCCCGCGTGGAGGGGACGACATCGGTCAAGCGCAATCCTTGCCGCCACTGGTAGGGCCCTGGGCGCTCCACATGGCCGGAAAGCACGACCACATCGTCCATTTTTTCCAGGACAGACTGGATGCGGATGGTATCGCCATTCTGTACCCGGGTTTTGGTCAGGGCATTCCGGCTGAGGTCAAGGGCGACGATCTGGCGACCCTTACCCTCCTGGATTCGCTCCAGTTGGATCCCTTTTTTGAAAGCGGACGGGAGCAGTCCACCGGCCATCTTCAGCACTTCCTGGACGGTTTTTTCATCTTTCAATTCAAAGATACCTGGGTGATGGACATCTCCCTCGACCCCGACCGTTGCGCCAATCGACGAGACAAACAGCACGTCTCCGTCCTGCAATCTTGTGTCGCCGCTGGTATCTCCCCGCAGCAGCAGGTCGTAGAGATCCAGGGTGGCAATGACCCGGTCTCCCCGTTTCAGTTGGATCTGGCGCAGCGATCCCATGGGTGTCACGCCACCGCTGGCAAACAGGGCGTTGATCATGGTGGAGAGGGCACCGACCGTAAAAGCGCCGGGGCGCCGCACATCGCCGAGAATGAACACACGGATGGAACGCAACGAACCCAAGGTGAGATGCGACAACTCCAGCCCGATCAATTGAGCTTTAACCCGTTCTGCCAACAACCCCTTCAGTTCGAGGAAGGAGACACCCGCCACGGGCACGAGGCCGATACCCGGAAAATCGATCATGCCATCGCGGTTGACCTTGACGTTGAAATTCTTGAACTCTTTCCCCGTCAATTGCACCTGGACCGAGTCACCGGGCCCAACCACGTAGTCGGCAGGGATGGGAACATTGGTGACAGGGGCAAACGTCGACGGCACCCCATCAAACAGATCATAGCCGAACTGTTTGAGCGGCAACGGCAAATTGGGATCCCGGACATTGCCATCCCGCATACCATCCCGCACACCATCCCGTACCCCGTCCCGCACCACTTCCCGACCCATTTCCCGGGCCTGGTCGATCTGACGTTTTCCATCCTGCCTGGTCTGTCGGGAAACAGGGCTGGGCTCCGGAACGGGCAGGCGCGCCGGATGGACCCTGTTCAAGGGGGTTTCCGGTTGCGACGCTCCCTTTTTGTTTTGGAGATCTCTGATCTGGTCAGCATTGGGGATCTGCTGATTCTCGTTCAGCTCCGCACCGGAGTTGAACGATCCCCCCCCCGAGGAGGAGGAGGTTCCGAGCAAGTCGGACTTTTTCTGGTTCGCTTTCAGAATTCCCAGTAAATTTTCGTTTCCCCCGAGATCCTCGGCCGCCATTTTCCCCGGGGAAAAGATGGCGGTCAGGGCAACTGCCACCAGGATGATTCGACGAAATCTACCGTGCATGCTGAACCATTCTCTTTATTGGGACCAAACCCTGGATCGTACCAGGGAGATCTCCACCTGCCAAGGTTTTCTTTTTCACGGACTCCTCAGAATCCTCCCTGGATACCAAAACTCAGCAGACCATACTGATGGTCAAATTTGGACGAGGTAAACCTGTTGTATGAAAATGGAATATCACCCAGAAGCTGATGATTCATCACCTGGGCCCTGAGGAAAAAGGCATAACTCTTGAATGGTTTATATCCAATTTCAGATGTCACGATCATGTTGGAATCAAAGTAGGGAAGGCCAGCATCCCGCAGATAGTCGTCCATGCTGCGATTGACCTTCTCGTATCTTGTACCCAAACGAAACCGCCAGGCATCGTTGAACCACTGATACATGCCACCAATATGCTGATAAGTCGCCTCATACTTTATTTGGAACATGTCTGTGCCAGGGTATTTAGGCGTCGCGCTCGTCAGATCGAAAGACAGAACCTGACAATCTTTCTCGGCTCCAGAAACCAATTGGCCCGTAATTTCGTATTGCGAGGGAGAGCCTATTTTATACTGGCACCCCTTTCCCATGTTGGCGATAAGATCCTTGAATCCGACTTCACTGGTCCCGGCCCCGACAAACAAAGAAAACGAATCTTTTTCGCTTACATTCCAGGTGCCGATCAAATCCAGTTGCATCTGTTCGTCATCCGGACTGGTGACATTGACACCACTGGCCGTAATGTTTCCCAGGGAGAAGGAGGTGTTTTTGTTGGCCTCTTTTGCCCAGTTTCCCCATTCACTGAACCGGAGGGCCAAAGCCGGCAGATAACCCAGATTGACGGTCATCTGGTACTGTGCGGCCCCCTGCCAACTGTACACACTCATCGACTCTTGTGAGGTTTGCAAAACCCGATTCCAGAGAGAGCCTTCCAACCAAAGGCGTCGCGTCAACGCTATGCCGGCGGAGAGGTGCCCTCCCTTGTAGTCACCCACACTGGTACCGGCATAATCGGTTCCTCCCCGAACATCAGCAAAGTCGACTGTCCCGTTCATCAGGTCCAGGCTGAGTTCAAACTCGCCATGCCAGGGCGCGTAACCACGCTGTGCGGTCAAAAACTCGTCCAGTGGCGCCCCAACAGCCAACAGGGAGGAGCCAACGCTCACCCAAACGAACATGAAAAAAGCCACCCCCCGGGGAAGCCGGAAAGGATTCATTCCTGTTCGTAAAATCAACAACCCTCTTGTGGGTGGCATAATTTCAAACCATTCAAGCGTGGTCACGTCAACCGATACTTTTTTGTTAAAGAAAAAAGGAGTGTGCAAAGATGCACACTCCTTTGAGAGATCAAACCGGCCCGGCAGGAATCACTTGACAGTGAAGGTTCCCTGAATCGTGTTGATCACGCCATCGCCGGTGTCGACCAGAGAGGCGTTGGCATTGGTATCCCAACCCAAGGGAAGACCGTCAACCTTGATCTGGTAGAAGTACGAACCTGCTGCGGAAGCACCAGAGTTCAAGATCGAGCTGAACGTGGAGTTGGCGAAGAGGCTGAGAACCTTGGCTTTGACGGTGGAACCAGTCTGGCTGCCGCTGACGCCGGTGCTGGAGACAACCATCTGATCAAGAACCGAATTCGTCAAGGTGACACTCGAAGCCGAGGTGGAGGCAACTTGGTAGTAGGTCACCGCAGCCGTTCCGGAAGCCGGCAAAGAGAGCGTCAACTTGCTGCCATCGCCGCTGTAATTCATCTTGTAGGTCACGCTGAGGTAGCGCTCGCCGGTGTTCCGGGTCGCGGAGGAGCCATCTTTCAACAGCAACGTGACAGTGGCGGTACCCGTGGTGGTGGGCACATTGGACAGCGTGAAGTTGATCGTGGGATCAACAGCGCCGGACGTGCCAGCCATGACGGCATTCAGGTTTGAAGCACTGATCGTGCCCGTGGTGGAAGCCAGGTTCAGAGTCAGAACCTGAGGAGCACCCGTCGTCGACCCGGCAGACAAACCACCAGAGGTCAGAGCATAGGCGGAGGTCTGACCGTAGTCGGTGACCGAGGGCGAACCACTGGTGCTGCCGCTGATCATGACAGTGCTGGCTTTGGTGACAGCGGAGGCAGCGGCAGAGGCAGCGGCAGAGGCGGCCGACGAAGACTGGGTAGCGATCGTGGCAATGACGGAGGAAGCAAGCGCCGATGTGTTGGAGCCGATGGTGCTCGTGATCTGCGTCTGCAAGGCGGAAAGGGCAGAGGTGCTGGAAACGGCAAGCGCTGCGGCAATGTACGCATTGGCGGCAGCCGTGTTACCGGAAGCCGTCAACAAGGCACCTGCGGCGTTCCAAAGCTGTTTCACCTGGGCAGCGAGAAGGGCCGAAGTCGAAGCCAGCGCGGAGGTCAGAAGAGGAGCGCTCGAGCCGAACAACGTGCCGTAAGCCGCAGAGACGGTGGTCAGGGAGATGCCGGTGGCGCCCACAACCAGGGAGCGATTGACCACCTCGTTGGAGATGGCGGCCGAAGCCAGGTAAACGGCATTGAAGAAGGCCGCATTCGTTGCCGAGGCAGGAATGGCACCCGTCTTCAACTCGGTACCCAGCATGGAGATGACATTCGCCATGCTCCACGCACTGTTGGACACCATGATGCGACGCAGCATTTCGCCGGAGGCTTCCAGGGCCAGGGCATACTCACCCGCCTGCTGGGCTGTCAAACCGGACGTCGACGTTCCGAAGGGATCGAACGACGATGCGCCACTGACGACGCCGTCAACACCGAAACCGAAGGTCTTGATGACGATGTCTTTGACGGTGCTGATGGTCGCGGTGGTGATGACCCCGCCCGCTCCCACGTTCGCCTGCGCAGCGGCGGCAATCATGGTCGTGATGGCGTTGGCATTGAGGGTGGTGGTCGAGCTGGTCACCAGGGTGGTCAGATCCATGATCGGGGTCGTCCCGGTCACGTCGTCGGTACCACCACTGAAAACGAGCGGATAAACGGTCGTCGATGACGGCAGGGTTGTGGTGAAGGTGTACGCAGCCTTGCTCGTACTCTTGCCGGTCTGCACAGTACCGTTGTAGGTGATCGTCGATCCGGTCAACGGACCTTTGATCGCGGAACCGGACACCGTGCTGTTGCCCGTGCTCGTGGCGATGGGTGTGCCGCCGCCGTCACCGCAAGCAATGACTCCTGCGGCAAAGATTCCTGCCAGTGCGAGCAAAGAGCTCTTTGTGGCCAATGTTTTCATCCCCCACTGCTTCATGTCTTAAACTCCTCACAATCATTAAATCAGGTTGATCCCGTCCTTGGAGAGATAGGTCGCCAAGGGAAAGGGTGGAAGCCCATGTGGTCAACGTTGACCTTGTTTGTGGCGGCTTCTAAATGCGGACCAGTATACGCCAATTTCCAAAAAAAACAACCCTGCCATTCCATTCTCTCAGTCCAGCAGCTCCGCAACAGCCCGCACCATAGCCAAAGTCACCACTCCGTGTCAATCGAAAACAATTCCTCGATGTCATAAAATTATGTTTCAGGCATCTTCCTCGAGGTCAAGATCCCCGGTCTGGCCCTTTCGGGCAAGCTCGGGAGAGACACCACTGCCCTGAAACACCGCTCCGCCCAGGAAACCGTGGGGCAACATCCCCCCGCGTGAACCTCTTGGGCCAAACCACTTCTCCAGTTCGACAAACTGGCGACTGCGTTTTCCAGAATCAAGAGTCAAGCCACCTTCGGGTGAAAAGGTCATGACATCAACCAGCTCCTCGCCTTTTTGCAGGCGCTGAATGCGTACTCCCTTGCCACGGGAAAGAAGCGGAAACTCGTCAATGTCGCAAACCAGCAGGCGCCGCCCCCGACAGATGGATCCTACCCGACTCCCCCGAACAGGACGAACGGAATGGATCCGGTCATCCTCGCCAAAGGAAAGAATCTGTTTGCCCGTCCTCTGGTTGGCGACAAAATCGCTCCCCTTGATGCGAAACCCCTGCCCCAACCGGGTGGCGACAAAATACTCCTTGTCACCTTCGACGACCATGGCCCACTGAATGGAATCCCCGCCTTCAATCTCGAAAATGACGGTCAAAGGGTCGCCAAACCCCTTCCCCGATGGCAGCCGGTCCACCAGGGTCGAGTAGATTTTCCCCGATCCGGCCACAAAGGTGACCGTATCGTTGGAATAGGCATTGATCTGCATCAGCAGCTCGTCATCCCCTTTGAAGCGTTGCTTGCCAAGATCGGCATCGTGCCCTTTCAAGGTCTTGATCCATCCCTTGAGCGACAGGACGACGCTCTGTGGTTCGCGCTGAATCAAATCCTCGGGTCGCAGATCGACCTCCGGAGGCACCCCACCCAGCTCGGTGCGCCTTGGGTCGGCAAACTCCTTGCGCGTCTTCTGAACCTCCTGCTGAACGGCCTGCCACATGCGCTGATCGTCCGTCAGCAAGGCGCGCAGCAACCCTGCCCGCGCCTCTTTCTCGGCAATCTCCTTGCGAATATCCATCTCCTCCAGGCGGCGCAGCGAGCGCAGCCTGAGATTCAGAATGGCCTCGGCCTGCTCCTCATCCAGACTGAAACGCTGCATGAGAACCGGGGCAGGCTCGTCATGCTCCTTGATGATGGCGACGACGGCATCAATGTTGAGGTGGACCGTCAAAAAAGCCGCCAACAAGTGCAACCGCTGACCAATCCGTTCCAGTTCGTAGCGACTGCGCCGCGTGTTGATCTGGAACCGATGGTCCAGCCATGCCCGCAACAACCCCTTGAGATCCAAAACCTCGGGGCGGGCCTCGGCGGTAACCACGTTCAAGTTGATTGTGACCCGCACCTCCAGATCCGTGTTCTTGAAAAGGTAAGCCATCACCTTTTCCGGTTCGATGGTGCGTACCTTGGGTTCCAGAACGATACGCAGCCGTTCGTCCGATTCGTCGCGCACGTCGGCCAGAAATGGCGACTTTTTCTCCACGATCAACTGGGCAATGCGCTCGATCAGACGCGCCTTGGGTACCTGGTAGGGAATTTCGCTGATCACGAGTCGCCAACCACCTCGTTGCAATTTCTCGACACTCCAGCGCGCCCGCAGACGGAGCGTCCCCCGGCCCGTCCGGTAGGTCTCCAGGATTTCAGCCCGGTCCGACACCAAAACGCCTCCCGTAGGAAAATCCGGACCAGGCACACAGCTGACCAACTCGTCGACCGTGGCGTCGGGCTTGCGGATCAGCAACAAGGCCGCCGCCAGAATCTCTCCGACGTTGTGCGGAGGGATCGATGTCGACATACCGACGGCAATCCCCGTGGAGCCATTGGCCAGCAGGTTGGGAAACCGGGCCGGCAGGACAGATGGCTCCTCCAGAGAACCGTCGTAGGTCGGAACCAGGGCGACGGTCTCCTGGTCCAAATCCTCAAGCAAAGACTGTGCCACTTTCGTCAGGCGCGCCTCGGTATAGCGCATGGCCGCAGCCCCATCACCGTCGATGTTGCCAAAATTGCCCTGACCGTCCACCAGCGGATAACGCACGGCAAACTCCTGCGCCAGGCGCACCATGGCCTCGTAGGCGGCCTGATCGCCATGCGGGTGAAACTTGCCGATCACATCCCCCACCACACGCGCCGACTTCTTGAATCCGGACCCCGGGTCCAGATGCAGGGCGCGCATGGCAAAAAGAATGCGCCGATGGACCGGCTTCAGGCCATCGCGGACATCCGGCAACGAGCGGCTGATGATGGTGGAGAGGGCATAGGCGAGGTAACGGTTCTCCAGCTCCGTCCGGATGGGGGTCTCTTTGATGTTGCCGACTGGAGAGGACATGACACTTCCGACCTTGCTTTTTTTTTACCTGACTGCGGTTATCCAACGTCCCAAGTTACTTTGCGGAGGGAAGCGCGACAGCTGCCCCGTGAAGAGAGACGCGACAGCTACCCCGCGAAAAGAGACGCGACAATCACTCTGCGGAGGGAGAGGCAACTTTTTTTTGTGCGGACTGGGCCGGAGCTGTCTCCTCCTCACCGAAGCGCGGAGCAAGATTGTGCGCCACGCGCAGCAGATCTTCCAGCTCGTGGCAGAGCTTTTCATTGTCACGCAGATAGCGTTTGGCGTTCTCCCGTCCCTGGCCGATGCGTTCGCCCTTGTAGGAGTACCAGGCGCCGGATTTTTCGAGAATATTCTCCTCCACGGCCATATCGAGGATCTCGCCGGTCAGGGAGATGCCCTCCCCGTAGGTGATGTCAAACTCCGCCGAGCGAAAGGGTGGGGCCATCTTGTTTTTGACCACCTTGACCTTGCAGCGGCTGCCGACCACCTCCTCTTTCTCCTTGATCGAGTTGATCCGGCGTATATCCAGGCGCACCGAGGCATAAAACTTGAGCGCATTGCCGCCGGTCGTCGTCTCTGGGCTGCCGAACATGACGCCGATCTTCATGCGAATCTGGTTGATGAACAACACGATGGAGTTGGAACGGGAGATGCTCCCGGTCAATTTGCGCAGGGCCTGGGACATGAGCCTGGCCTGCAAGCCCATGTGCGAATCCCCCATGTCCCCTTCCAACTCCGCTTTGGGCGTCAGGGCGGCCACCGAGTCCACGACGACCAGATCGACCGCCCCGGAACGCACCAGCATGTCGGTGATCTCCAGGGCCTGTTCTCCGGTGTCGGGCTGGGAAATCAACAACTCTTCCACCTTGACGCCCAGTTTTCGGGTGTAGCCTGGGTCGAGGGCGTGTTCGGCATCGACAAAAGCGGCGACACCCCCTTTTTTCTGGATTTCAGCCACCACATGCAGGGCCAGCGTCGTCTTGCCGGAGGCCTCCGGGCCGTACACTTCCACCACCCGGCCACGCGGCAACCCACCGATACCCAACGCCATGTCCAGACCAAGGGAACCCGTGGAGATCACCGGAACACGCTCCTGGATCTCGCCATCCATGCGCATGATGGAACCCTTGCCAAATTGCCGTTCAATCTGGGTCATGGCCGCATCCAGCGCCTGGGCCTTGTTGTTATCCAGAGCCATTTTCCATCCCCTTTGCCTGCTGCCCTCTGTCTGTCGTTGACCACGGGCGCCTGCCCGCTTCCTCGGATTTCAACAAAACCTGGTCATGATAACAAAATCCGCATGTCTGGGAACGGAAAATTACCGGCAGGCGCAGCAGGTCGTAGCCCGAAGGCCAAAGGAGGCAACCCAGGTGAAGAGGATTGGTTGCCCATCAAGCACTTTTCCGTATACGATGACTTGAGGGGCGGTCCGGGCATGGAGTATTGTCCTGACCAGGGCGTCGTTTGCACCGAACCTGTCGCCGTGTCGTTCCAGCCCGTTTCAACGCTATTCCAGTCGCGGGGATTGATTCATGGAAATTTCTGAACTGTTGGCCTTCAGTGTCAAAAACAAAGCTTCCGATCTGCATTTGTCGGCCGGCATGCCCCCCCTCATCCGGGTCGATGGCGATATACGGCGCATCGACGTACCCGTCCTGCCCCATGACCAGGTCCATGACATGGTCTACGACATCATGAACGACCGGCAACGCAAAGAGTACGAGGAAAACCTGGAGGCCGATTTCTCCTTCGAGATTCCCGGTCTGGCCCGATTCAGGGTCAATGCCTTCGTGCAAAACCGGGGTGCGGGGGCCGTCTTTCGGACCATTCCTTCCGAGATCCTCAGCCTGGAACAGTTGGCCGCTCCCAATATTTTCAAGGAGTTTGCCCAGTCACCTCGGGGAATGGTCCTCGTCACCGGCCCCACCGGCTCGGGCAAATCGACCACCCTGGCGGCCATCATCGATCACAAAAACAAGAATGAATATGGCCATATCCTGACCATCGAGGATCCCATTGAATTTGTTCATCAATCAAGCAAGTGCCTGATCAACCAGCGCGAAGTGCATCGGGACACCCACAGTTTCACCAACTCCCTGCGGTCGGCCCTGCGCGAAGACCCCGACGTCATCCTGGTCGGGGAGATGCGTGACCTGGAGACCATTCGTCTCGCCCTGACCGCTGCCGAAACCGGCCATCTGGTGTTCGGCACCCTGCATACCACCTCGGCGGCCAAGACCATCGACCGTATCGTCGATGTCTTCCCGGCGGCGGAAAAAGACATGATCCGCACCATGCTCTCCGAGTCCCTGCGCGCCGTCATCTCCCAAAACCTCCTCAAGAAAAAGGGGGGAGGACGTGTCGCCGTCCACGAGATCATGGTGGCCACCAGCGCCATCCGCAACCTGATCCGCGAAAACAAGGTGGCCCAGATGTACTCGGCCATCCAGACCGGCAAAGCCGTCGGTATGCAGACATTGGAACAAGGTTTGCTAGACCTCATGCAGAAAGGTCTCATCACCAAGGAAGCGGCCCGTGACAAGGCCAACGTCAAGGATGCGTTTAAATAACCAGGATGTTAAACCTATGAGCAAACTGTTCCCCGGTGTCACGCTTCTGCCTTTGCTGCTTGCGGCCGGGCTGGTTGGCTGCAACCAGACCTGGATGTCGTCGGCGCCGCCACCGCCGCCACCCATGCCGATGATGGCACAGCAGCCCATGCCTCCCATGTTCCAGGAGGTCGATCTGATCGACATGAGTCACAAGATCGCCGACTCCCTGGTCGGGGAACTGCGCAAGAACCACCCCTCCTTCAGCCGCCAGAAACCTATCCTGGTGGCCAGTTTTGTCGATCGTGCCAATGTCGACAGCACCTCGGAACTCGGCCTCATGATCGCCGATCACGTCTCTTCGCGACTGACCCAGCAGGGGTACGCCGTGGTGGAACCCAAACTGCGCGAAGACCTCTCGATCCGCGTCATGGAGGGGGAGTTTGTCCTGTCGCGTGACATCGATAAACTGTCGGCGGAGTACAGAGCCTTTGCCGTGGTGGTCGGAAGTTATACACGCAGCCGGGATACGCTCGATTTCACCACCCGCATGGTTCAGGTGCGCAACAAGCAGGTTCTCGCCTCCATCGACGCCAAAATGCCCCTGGGAACCTCTTCGCGCGATCTCCTGGTCGAGACCGGCGGTCCCTCCCTGAAAGCGGTGGATAGATGAAACGCCCTGTCACCACGCTCGTGGTGGCCGGACTCCTGACCGGCGGACTCCTGGCGACAGCCGGGTGTGCGCCGTCGCGTCCATCGCCCGAAACCATGCCTCTGATCTCGCAACCCATGACGCAACCCATGCCCCAGGACATGGTGGAGGCCTCCTATGCCGCCGCCGACGTCATGATCAGCGAGTTGGAAGAGCGCATGATGCCGCAACAATCCATCCTGCCGGTCACCTTCGTCAACATGGACAACCTGGAGGAGACCTCCTCCCTGGGCAGACTCATCGCCAGACAGATGGCCTCCCGCTTCACGCAAAGGGGGTACTCCGTCATGGAGGTGAAGATTCGCAAGGATCTCCTGATCCGCAAGGACCAGGGGGAGTTCATCCTCTCCCGGGAAATGGAAAAGATTGGCCAGGACTATAAGGCCAAGGCGCTCCTGGTCGGCAGTTATACGGTGGCTCAGAATCGTATTTTCGTCAGCGCTCAGATTATCCGCCTCAAGGACAAGGTCGCTCTGGCCTCCAGGGATTTTTCCCTGAGCATGGGGTCGGATGTACGCCGCCTGCTGGGCCAACCCCTTTAAGGCACCACCGAAGGATGAACTCCTCCTTCGCCCGGCCTTTTGTACGCCAACTTGCCGCTTCGAGGAGTGATCGCCGTGGAACGTGACAATGCCAATCGCTTCATGCTGGATGCCCTGAAAACCATGATGGAACAGGGTGGCTCCGATCTCTTCGTCACCGTGGGTTTTCCGCCTGCCATCAAGAAACACGGAAAAATGACACCCATGGCCGACAAGGCCTTGACGGCTGCCCAGACCCAAGAGCTGGCCCGCTCCATCATGACCGAAAAACAGATCAAGGAGTTCGATCAGACCCGGGAGTGCAACTTTGCCATCCATCCCCAGGGAATCGGTCGCTTTCGCGTCAATGCCTTTGTCCAGCAGGGACGGGTCGGCATGGTGCTGCGGACCATCACCACGGACATCCCGGATTTTGACAAGCTGGGTCTCCCTCCGGTCTTGAAAGATGTCGTCCTGTCGAAGACTGGCCTGGTTTTGATGGTAGGCGGCACGGGATCGGGTAAGTCCACCTCGCTGGCTGCCATGTTGGGGCATCGCAACGCCATGACGCATGGCCACATCATCTCGATCGAAGACCCCATCGAGTATGTCCATCCGCATCACAACTGTCTGATTACCCAGCGGGAAGTTGGCGTCGATACCGATGACTGGCACACCGCCCTGAAAAACACCCTGCGCCAGGCCCCGGATGTCATCCTGATCGGCGAAATTCGCGACCGCGAGACCATGGAACATGCCATCAATTTTGCCGAAACCGGCCATCTGGCGCTCTCCACCCTGCACGCCAACAGCGCCAACCAGGCCCTGGACCGCATCATCAACATGTTCCCCTCCGATAAACGCCAACAGCTCCTGATGGACCTGTCGCTCAATCTCAAAGCGGTGGTCTCCCAGCGCCTGTTGCCAAAAATCGGCGGGGGCCGGGTGGCGGCCATCGAAATCCTCCTCAAATCTCCCCTGGTCTCCGATCTTATTTTCAAGGGAGAGGTGCATGGTATCAAGGAGGTCATGGCCAAATCCAATGAACTCGGCATGATCACCTTTGACCAGGCCCTCTTCAGCCTGTTTGAAAAGGGGTCGATCACCTACGAGGATGCCCTGCGCTTTGCCGACTCCGCCAACGAGTTGCGACTCAGAATCAAGCTGGAGAGCAAATCTTCCAAAAACAAGGATTTGAGTGCTGGCCTGGGTGGGTTGAGCCTCAAACCCAAAGAGGATGGTTGAATGGGATAGGCGTTCATGGCCACGATCCTGCTGGTGGATGATGATGGTCAGACGGTCGAGCAGATCAGCCGCATCATTGCCGATGCCGGTCATGTGCCTGATTTCCTGCTGGAAGCGCAATATCTCCTGCCCAAGCTGGAGGCCGAGCCTGTCGATCTGATCCTGCTCGACGTCAACATGCCGGATGTGGATGGGCTGACAGTGCTGGAACGGCTCCGTGAATGGCCCAGTTCACACCGGATTCCGGTCATCATGATCACCGGCGAGACCGAAGAGAATCTCATCGCCCGCTGCTTCGATCTGGGAGCCATCGACTTTGTCCACAAGCCTGTGCGACCCATCGAGCTGCTCTCCCGCATCAAGATTGCCCTGGCCACCAAGGCTTATATCGACGAAATCTCCGCCCGCAAGGCCGCCCTGCAACAAGCCATAGAATTCAACGAGGCTGTCCTGGACAGCATCGAAGATGGGCTTTGTGTCATCAATGGCAAGGATTTAATTCTGCACCGTTCCAATCGTGTCTTCGCCGAGCGGGTCATGTACCCGTCAGCACAGATTGCCGGTCGCAAGTGCCAGGAGGTCATGGCGGGCAAGGGGGATCTGTGCCCCATCTGTCCCGGGCCTGCGAGCGATCACTGTCCTGTTCGTCTGGCCATGCGTACCATGACCACCCAGATGGACGAACGTCTCCACTATGACCCGAATGGCAAACGCATCTTCACCAAGATCATCACCAAGCTCATTCAGGGTACCGACAAGGATCCGGAGAGGGTTCTTTACATCTCCCGCGATGTCACAGCCCGGCGCGAGGGTGAAGAGCGTCTCAAACACATGGCCTTTCACGATCCCCTGACCGGATTGCCCAACCGGCAACTGTTTCTCGACCGATTGGAGCAGGCCATCATCCAGGGGCGTCGTCACAAGCAATGGGTGGCCGTACTCTATTTCGATCTGGATCGCTTCAAGGCCATCAACGATACCCTGGGGCATGCCATCGGTGACCTGCTTTTGCAACAGGTCGCACGACGTCTGGTCTCCTGTGTCCGGGAGAGCGATACCGTGGCACGTCTGGGTGGCGATGAATTCACCGCCATCCTGACCAACGTCACCAAATCGGCGGACATTCTGCAAATTTCGCAAAATATGCTGAGTTCACTCAGCCAGAAATTTCAACTGGAAGAGCATGAGTTGGTCATCACCACGAGCATCGGCATCAGTTTCTTCCCCATGGACGGAGACGAGCCGGGTCAGTTGGTCAAAAAGGCCGATGCCGCACTGTATAAAGCCAAACATGCCGGTCGCAACAACATTCAGTTTGCTTCCAAACGCCCAACCATGGAGCAACTCTGTTCTCCTACCTGATGCGGACCTTTTTATTCCAGGATACGTCGTTTCTTCAAGCTATTGAAAGACCGGAGCGGTCCGGGAACAAGGCAATCGCATTTGAAACTGGCACACCCGAGACCATGATCGCTTTTTGGCATCGGGGTCCAGGGGGCTGGCTCCCTGGCAGGTCCAG
>JADGCJ010000053.1 GCA_015229045.1 Magnetococcales bacterium | reverse complement strand
TGCCATGGCGGCCGGGTTGACGGACCACTCTTGGAGTGTGATGGAATTACTGTGCTTTCAGCTATTGGTATCTGGATGATTGTCAGGCCACCAAGTGTTTTTGCGTCTTGTGTTCTCTTGCATAGGGCCAAGCGCCGTTTGATGGCCGTTTGATGAGAGGTCACCTGCCATGGCGGCCTCTTTTGTTATGGATTCCTCAATAATATCAATGGCTGTAACGACGGCAAGAATATGTTGTGGTCCGTCGTGGTCGGCCCCCGTCGCCTGACCAAGCCAAGATCGGCCCCAACAAGTCCCCTCTCTTCACCTGTCGCCAGAAACAAGATATTGACTTTCCCCTCATATTGTGTTACGTTTTCGCCAGAATGGTTCTTTGTATCCGCTGTGGTCTTGCCCTTTCCCTTTCCCCGCCCCGTGCCAGCCATTCCGTCTTTTGTCAGCAGGCCATCGTCTCGCAGTTGATAGTCCGTTACCCCGTATCGGTCCGGTTTCACTAAGCGATCTAATCGTCTGGATTGCCTGTTGATGGACAGGAAAGGCCTTCCAGAAGATGGTCTGAAAAATCCAATGGTTTTCCATAATAGATCAATTCATCCTGCTGCCCTTGGCGGTCTGAGCCGAATTTCGCCTTGTCGGGCCTGACGCATTGCAAAAAAATGTGAAATACAAACAGTGTCCACCTTAAGTCCTTTTTTCATAAAACAACATCAAGGAGTGGATCATGGAAGATTGCCACAACAGCGAAGGATCGTGCAATGGCCTTCTGGCCGTCAGAAGGATTGTGGAGGAATTCAGAAGCGAGATGCGGGGTGATCTCGATCAGTTGCGACAGAACAGCCGCGAAGATGGTGCCAGGTTGATTGCAACGTTGAGGGAGGTTATCGATCTGAAACTTCTGCCGCTGGGACGAGATCGTGATCGCCACGAATGCAGCCTGGATGAGATCTTTTCTCGGTTGCGAGGCCTGGAAACCCAGGGGATGCGAACGGCTACCCAGGGGGAGGGGCTCGCCGAGGTTATGAAACAATTGATCCCATGGGCCGCAGCGATTGCTGGATTTTTCTTCGGGTTTTGGCGGTTCGTCAAGGATGTCTGATGATTCAACATTGCCGAAGGGAGGGGCCGGGCATTCGGGACCTGCCCACACAACCGTGGAATCGGTCCCAGTCTCGAAGGCCTCCCTGAGAATCTCGGGGATCGGATGTAATTCCTTGTTTTTACTAAAGAGCCGTCTTCTGACGAGATGCGGATTGTTTTCCGTCAGGCAGCAGGAGGCCAGGTCTCCGTCCCCGTCCTTGCCTCCGAAAAGACCTTTGACTCGAAGAGGCGAAGCGTCTATCCTCCGCCCGCAGTTAGGGGAGGTGGTCTTCGCAAGGAGGCATCAGTGGCCCTGCTCACGGAGCTTTCTACCTTGTTGGTTCGTCACTCGGGTGCGGGTTCTCATGGAAAAGGCGCTGCTGGCGGTCTCGGCTGGCGCTCCTGGATCCTCGGGCGTTTGAGAGGAGTTGGGCAAAGGAGGCGACAGCGCCGTGCCCTGGGGCCGGCAGGCGGTTTCTCTGTATATCTGCGCCTTGAGCGGGCTGTCTCCAAGCGTCATATCCTCGGTTTCTAGCCTCGTTCCTGTTTCCTCTGTTGTCCTTTCCTGCGGCTGCCCCCGGTCGCAGCCGGGTGTCCGGGTTCCTCGCGTCTTCTTGTCGTTCGGTTGCCAACAGGGGTGGGGCCCAGGCGGCTTCGCCCAGAGCGTTCCTGATGGGTCGGTTCCGAGGGTGTTGCCTGCGCCCTAATAGCCCGCCCAGGGGAGCAGGCCCGCCGACGCAATCTTGACGACAGTGACCAAAGTGACCGTCAGACCTAGAGCCACCAGTAGTGCGCCACTGGTGAGGGCGGCCTGTTTGAGGTTCTGCCACAGTGTCATAGCTCTCTTCTCCATCAGAGAGTCGGGGAGGCCGCTCTCCGTCTCTGCGCTGGACTGGTTCATTCTCGCCGACTCTCATTGATCTCTTTGTTCCCAGTAGGTTACGAAACCTCGCCGAAGAATCCTGTCCCTGCTGGTCTGTCCCATCGGAACTTCTCACTCGACCCAAACGCATGTGATGCTGGGGAGCGCCCGCCGCTCACTCGCTGGCCAGGGGGCACAAAAGTTCCCTCTCTTATGCAATATTTCCGCCAACAATAGAAAATACTGTCGCCCTTGCCACAAGACTGGTCGCAGAACGACTCGAGATTGGCGTTTTCCGAGAGTTGGTCTCGATCATTCAGGTGGTGAAAGGCGGTCGTCCGGGTCGGTGGTAACCAAGCTGGTGGTAACTGATGCGATCGACCGGAAAGGGCAACTGTGCCACCCAGTCGGAATCGAGGATGGGGGAGTCCCGATCGTGGGGAGCCCCAGGGTGGGTCATCAGTTCCCATCTCCTTTCCAGTGGTTGGGGAGAACCAGATCCATGGTTGCGAACGAAACTTTCCAGGGCCATGAACCGATCAGTGACACGGGTCCCGGGAAGAAAGCGGTGGACGGGGTGCCAGCGGGCAGAGGGGAGAGATCTCGTGACAGGGGAATGCGAAGCAGGATACTCCTCCAGCCCCAACCGGACGGCATCGATGGTGAAACGGCGCTGCAGCCGCTTGACCAGAGAAAAGAGAGCCGGGATGCAGTGGACGTGGTGGTGCGAATCCAGATGGCTGACGACTGTTCCTGCTGCTTGCAGAGTTCCGACCTGGGCACACCATTCATCGAAGATCGCCCGACGCAATGGGGGGGTCATCTTCACTTGCCAGGCACGACCGGACATGAATCCCTCCGTGTCCAGCAACGGCTGCAGCTCGGGAGCTCGGGTCAACGGTCGGTGATAGGTCAGATTGAGATGGACGCCGAAAGAGCACTTCGGGAAATGGCGAAGCAGCCGCAAAGCTTCCGTCACGGCGGGGCCATTCGTCATAAGCGTGGCGGAGGTGATCTTGCCGTGCGCCATCCGTTCGAAGATCGCGCTGTTGACCTGGGGGGAAATGCCCAGATCATCGGCGTTCAGGACCAACTGAAAAGGGGGGGGAGACATGAAACTCCTTCTCCTTGGGTATGGTTGGCCAGGAAGAGGCGATCGTGACGGGTGGATGGGCGGATGACCGTCGGTGTATTGCTGGTGCTTGTCAGTTGCACAACCGGTGGATCATCCTCACGATCTCGAAGATGGGTCAAGGGAATTCTTTCCTGTGGACGATCGAATGCGGGGTTCGTTATGCTCCCTTGGGTTGGTGGTTGGTCGACGGTGGGGTCTCTGGAATCTTCAACAGCCTGTCGATGCGTGCCTGGCGCGGAATGCGGCAGCCTCGGTATGCTGCCAGGGAGCGCCAGTGTGGTACGGGGGAGCGGAAAGGGAGAACGCGTGTGGGCGGTTCCGAGGCTGAATCCAGCGGTGAAGAAACCGGTGAGACGGTTGTGGATGTTGCCAAGATCCGGCAATTGCTGGAGCGTTGTCTCAACGAAGAGGAGCGTCTGGAAGTCGAGTTGGGGGAGAGGGTGCGTGTTTTTCACACCCTGCTCCTGGATCATCCACCGGAATTGGCCGAGGTGGTTGACGCTGCGGGCAGAAAGAGCCTGGAGGAACCCAAGCCCCTCTACCGGCCTTGCAGCTATCTGGCAGCGGCAGACCACATTTTGTTGGAGCCTTTGATCCCTTCGATCGGGAACCTGGAACTGCGCAAAAATCCGGAAGGTGTGGCGAAGATCCGTTTTTTCCACGGAACCCACGCTCTGGAAGGGATCGTTCGTTTCGAGGGAGTGGTCAAGGTCCGGGAAAGGCAGGCACTTCGCTTCGGTTTTCCCAACCCGCTACTGAAGAGCCAAAGGCGACGGACCTTTCGGGTGAGGATTGCCCATTATATGAAAATCGCCTTGACCGTACGTATGGATGCCTTTCCGGAATTCAAACCCTCGCTTTACGACCTCAGTGCCGGGGGACTGGCATTCTGTCACGATAAGGATCCAGATAGTGTTCCGATCGGAACCAAACTCGGCGTGGTATTGACGGTTCCCGGCACTCCGGCGATCAAGGTCTCTGCCTTTGTTCGAGGCCATCGCCCCGTGACCCGGGCGATGGCCAAAGAGCGCAATTGCCGGATCAACAACAGCCTGTGTGGTATCCAGTTCGACCTCAAGGATATCCGCCAGGAGGGGCAGGTCAGTGAGATCGTCCAGCGTTTGCAACAAAGCTACCTCTCCCGTCTGGCCGACGACGGCACCTCCTGGGAGCCGAAGTCACAGGCGGTGACCAACTCCCCGGAGGATAAGGCTTTTCCGGGAGACGCACGGGAGGGAGCTGACAAGGGAGAGGGGAGGCGGGGAAAAAGCTCCCTGGAGAGGGTCGACTCCCCCCCCGGACCTCGAGGCGAGGCGAGATCCGAACTGGACAGGCTGATGGCGATCAAACGTGGTAAGAAAGGGTGGTGACGGCGTCTCAGATCTCAGCGTCGTCCGGAATCTCTTCCGGGTGCAGGCCGGCCAGCGGGATCCCGGAGCGAAGCGCCTCATGGATGGCCTTCAGCGCCCGTTCCTCGTCCACCCCCCACGTTGGGGGTCCCTGTCCGAACCGGTCGACGTATTCCCTAACCGCTTCGAGGAACTCCGGGGCGCAATCGCCGGGGAGTGTGGGAGGGGTGCCATTCACCGGTAGGCTCCTTTGCACACGGACGCGTGAGACCAATAATCAAGCGCCGGGTCCTGCACGGATACGCACCCACGCTGCCGCCCGACGCCGTGCGGAGGGAGGAGGGGATGGCGCGAATCCAGAAGGAGGAACCGGCCCAAGGGTACAGGGGATCAGGCAGTAACGGAAGCTCTTACAGTGCCTTCACCCTCCTCCTCTTCGAACGTTCCACTATCGCCGATGCGGTTAACGATGCGGTTCAGATCCAGGAGCAGGACATCCCGACGTTCGCCGGTGGTATCATCCTGGTAGCGGGCGATGCCCTGTACCAAGTCCGAATTTTCCCCAGAGATTCCCGTTGGCAGTGGGTGTTCGATCTCCTCCAGCCGACTGAAGAAATTGATATCGTCCACGGCGATGGCGAACTGAGATCCCCCGGCAACGACGATGATGGCATACTCCAGTAAATACTTGTGGACCACTCCCTCGATACCATCGAAGAGTTCGAGAAGACGAACCAGGACCCCGGATTCCGTGGAACGAATAAGGCTGACGGCCTGCTCGTTCTTTCCCTGCTGGATCAAACGAGCCGCTTCGACGCCCACGCGATGAATCTGCTGATGGGGATCATCGAAGCGTTTCATGAAGGCGCCAAGGTTACCGTTGTCGGTCTCGAATTTGTCATACCACTTCCCGAAGGCACAAAGATGCGGGTTGGTCTGGACCGTGATCGGTTTGCTATTCAGGACCTCATCCTTGAGTTTGTTGACCCAGTTGATGTGGTCCTGTTTTCTGGCAGCCATGTTGGCGATCAGTTCCTGGGTTTCCAGGGTTCGGGCCGTAAGGCCGAAGGAGACCCTGAGATCGACCAGGGGGATACTCGTCTCCCGGAACGGAATGATTCCCCGAACCTCTGGGGGCATGTAAGGGACGGAGGTATGTGGCGGCAAGTCCATGACCGACACGACGTTGAAGTGCGGTACCCCGAAACGCCCGCGGTTGACAGAGAAGACGAGATAATCGACATCACCAGGAAATGCAGCCCCCATGATCGTTTCCCCCTCCAGAGAAGCGGACCTCTGCAAAGAATCCCCTACCAGGACCCCCGAGGCGTCAGGCTATACCACTCTTGATGGCGAAGGCAACACCCAAACTACGGCCGCTGGATAGCGGAAAAAGGCCATAGCAGCCCGCTGATACACGAGCTATGCAGGCCGGGGACGACCGGCCAAATACAATGGGACAGCGTAACCCGTTGAATTTGGGAGGTAAGAGAAAACCAAGTTTTGTCTGCCCGGGTTGAGAAGGCCCACGGAAGGACCTTCTCAACAGACCGATAAGACAGGCGGCACGGCCCCACTCGACCAGGGTGAGACACGTGTTCCGGATGTGGGCATCAGACCTGGAGGTGGTGAACGATCCAGAGGAGGGCCATCCCCAACGCCAGCGGTAATACCAACTGGGCCAGGAACGCAGCCGACTCGGACAATCCCGCCAGTGGCGGGAGAGAAAAGAGCGCACGCAAAGCTCTCATTGTTTCGTTCCCCTTTCTGGCCGGTTCGGATTCGGAGACCTCCCCCACCGCTCCTCCCCCACGGCCACCGACAGCGGGAGAATTTCAGTAATCCCTTGTACCACGAAGGATGGCCTATGCGTTAACAAAAAATGCTGATTGCCAGATGGGGTCGATTGGGTAATGGTAGTCCCTCTGCTGAGGTCTGGGGGCAGAGTTTGCGCAGGAAATTTCGACCCAGCGTCGAAGATGGTGTGCGAACATTGGGTTCAAGGAGTTGATCGTTGTATGATGGCCGGGTCATGGGGGCGGCCCCGGTCGTGGCACATGTTTCATGTGCAGGGAGTTGATCGCTGTGCGATGGTTGGGTCATGGTGCCGGTTCCCGGGTTCCGGTGGGGTATCTTGAAAAGCTGTTGCGTGAGATAAACATCAAAATAATTCAATTTGTTACGTCGTATCATTGAATCCTGGTCGCCGTCCCTGGCGGGACGCGGTATCGCCGCCGGTGGAGTGTCGTGTACCGCTTGGCCCTTTGCGTCGCGCGACGGGCGTCTCACCGCCGAGAGTGGCTGGTCATGGGTTTATCGCGGCAGGACCTGGAAGCCAAACGGTTGATCCGTGAGATCAACAAGCTCTTCTACCAGAGCGAAGAACCGGACGAGCTTTCGCTGGCCAGGATTCGTCGGGGTGCCCTTTCGCTCAGGGCGCACAATGGTCATGCGGCCAACCTGGTCCTGGCCCGGATTGCCGCCCTCCTGGGGCGAGAGGGACCGATGCGGACCTCGCATCAATTGATTATCAACGCCATCGGGCATCACCCCGAGGTTCACAAGGATTATTCCGAGTCTCTGCGTAAATTGGGTTTCTACTCCGAGGCTCGTGATTCAGCGCTTCTTGCTCATAGGCGTGACCCTGAAAATACCGACTATCTGCAATTGTTGATCAAGGCCTCAATTGTTGCCGGTTGTTTCCAGCAGGCATGGGAGGCCTTCGACAAGGCGATCAAGGCCAATGCTCGGGTGATGACCAGTCAGTTCAACTTTCTCATGGCCTCCCGCAAGTTTCTGCTGGGTGTTGCAATTGACGATTCTCAATTGGAAGCTGTACAAATCCTGGCGATGGGGCTGTTGCGTCGGGCAGGTCTCTTTCCTTGGGGGGTTCTGCGTTCGCCTGCCGTCCACATGGAGCTGATGGCGGGAGAGAAACCTCCGGAGGGTGACGCTCTTGGGGGGGAACACGGCCTCCTTCTTTGGGAGGTTCAGGTTCCGGTGCTGTCGGCGGAGGTTGTGGGGCGGTTGAATGATGATTTGTTCGAGGCCATTCAGTCCAGCCCTTTGCTGGATCAGGTGAAGAGCCGAATCCGGTTCCGCTATGTGCCCCGGGGGCGGCGTCCCATGCTGAACACGGGTTTTCACTATTAGCAGGAGCCCGTCGAAGACTGGCCGTTGCTCACTGTGGGCAGCGATTCTGCTTCAAAGGGGCCGGGTGTTTCATTGAATTCGGGATCATTGTTCAAGATGGATGCAGCCGATCCTGGTTAATTAATGGTTCGCAAGTGAAAGTTCTGCGCTGGCCGGGGATGGCTGGCCAAATGCGGCGGGACGGTGTCCCTGCCGATTTTGTGATGGAAGGCAAAGTTGTGTTTGCCTTTTTTGGTTGAAAAAACCATGGGTGGACTTTTTCGACGGAATGATAAGTCCATGGGGGAACTCTTTCAACGTTCCATAGGGTACCGCTTTGGTTGCAACTATTGACCGGACTTTTTTGCGATCCTGACATGGCCGCTACCCCGACAAAAGGAGCCGTTTGTGAAGTCCGCGCTCCCAACAGCCTGGTTTGCCAGTCCAACGACAACCACCTGGGGATCCTGATTGCCTTGGGCATTGGCCTGGGATGGTTGGGCTCTCGGGGACTGGAAGCGGATGAGCATCTCTTTTTTTCTCCTTTGTTTTTGCTTGGAGGGGTCCTGATAGGGATCGGTGTTCGCCGACTGCTCAGACCCGGATGCCGGACTCTGGTCAGACTCAACCACGGGGGTTTGACCGATTTTCGTTTGGGCCGGGATCCGATCCGCTGGGAGTGGGTGGTAGGGGCGCGCCTTTGGGGGAAGGGGATGACGGTTCTGATCCTGGACCTCCACGAAGATGCCAGCCGTTCGCCTTGGGAGGGGGAGACTCTCTGGTTCTGGCTGCTTCACGGCCCGGCGTGGTTGGCGGGAGGAACCTCGGTCTTCATCACTTGTTGGACTCTGGACACGAGCGGCGAGATCCTGCTGCGGGCGGCACAAAACCACCTGGCTTCGGTACGGGGTCGGAGCGGGCGGTGCTAGCTCCAACTGGAAACCGCCACGGGGATTTCCTCCAGGCGCGTGGTGTATCTTGGTGAGCGATGGTCCGAGCGGTTTCCCCATCTTTGCCCCATTCCTTCGCCCAAGAGTCTTACCGTACCGCGTCCCATGCGCTGATTGATGGCATCCATTGTTGTCATCAAAGCTTTGCGTCTCTTTATCTCTTCTGCAGAAGAAAATAAATCGAGCTGTTTCCTTGTAACATGCTCCAGATCAGTCAAGATGATACCAGCCTTGTGATAGGCGAAGCCGGGGCGGAAGATGTTCCGTAGCAGATTTCGTGCTACCCGTGCCAGTATCAAAGTGTCATCGGTAGGTTGAGGTGGGTTGCCAATCAGATATGCCTGATGCTGGGGGTCCCTCTCCCGAAAGGGGTTGGTGTGGATGAACACGCCTACGGATCCTGCCAATGATTTTTGGCGGCGCAGCTTTTCGGTTGCCCGGCTGCTGTGCATGGTCACGGCCTCAGCCAGTTCTTCCACGGAAAAGACCGTTGTCCCAAAGGAGCGACTGCACAGGATTTGCCGTTTCGGTGGAGCGATCTCCTCCAGGGCCAGGCAGGAGATACCGTTGAGTTCCGCCACGATGCGCGCCAGGGTGATGGGGAAACGGGAGCGAATCACCCTTTCCGCCGTTTTCTGGAGATCCCGAGCTGTCACTATGGCCAATTCCTGCTGCAGTCGTGCTGCGGTGCGTGCGCCTACTCCCCATACCTCTCTCACGGGAATCTCTTCCAGAAGGCGTGTTGTCTCCGCTCCGGGTATCCAGTGGCACACCCCATGATAGGCCGGGCGCTTCTTGGCTACATGGTTGGCCAATTTTGCCAAGGTCTTGGTAGGGGCGATTCCCACGCAGACCGGCAGTCCCAACCACTGTTGAATCCGTGCGCGGATCTTGTGGCCAAGATGCTCTGCCGTTTCCGGCATGCCGCTCAGGTCGAGGAAACACTCATCGATGGAATAGACCTCCTGCCGGGGGGAGAAGTCCCCCAGTATCGTCATCACCCGATGCGACATATCGGCGTAGAGAGCGTAGTTGCTGGAAAGAGCGGTCACGCCATGACGCTGGGCCAACTCCCGCAGTTTGAACCACGGCGTGCCCATGAGTACGCCCAGGGCCTTAACCTCTGGAGACCTGGCCACCACGCAGCCGTCGTTGTTGGAGAGCACCACCACCGGGCGTCCCTCCAGTTTGGGGTCGAAGACACGCTCGCAGGAGACGTAAAAGTTGTTGCAATCGACCAGGGCGATGGCGGGTTTCATCAGGACTCCATCCGGTGGATGGACCAGCGCACCACGCCCCAGATTGTGACCTCCTGTCCTGGGGTCAGGGAGATATCGGTCCGACCGGGTGGGGCCGATGACAACACGACCCCCTCTGCGTGGAGACGCCATTGCTTGACCGCAAATCCTCCATCCACCATGGCGATGACCACACAGCCTTCCGTGACGGGAAGAGAGCGGTCCACAATGAGCAAGTCTCCATCGTGGATGCCAAGGGCCTGCATGGAGCATCCGGAAGCGCGCATCAAAAAGGTGGAGGCTCTCCTTGGAATCAAGTACTCCTCCAGGTTGATCCGGTTCTCGGCGAAGTCATCCGCCGGCGATGGGAACCCTGCGGCTGCGGGTGCGGCCAAGATCGGCAGATCGATGGCGGATGCGAACAAGGAAGTTTCTGTGTTCATTGCATTTCTCTTGGTTTATTCCTATATCTATAAGTAAATTTTATTCCCGTAGTGTGTTCGATAAGGATGTCACCAACCGTCTGATGTGTTGACTTAACTATAAACATTCCAGGGAAAAGTCATTCCTGCCGCAGAAAGGTGGAGTTCGCTTTTTCTTGATGATCAATCCCATCTCCATGAGGCGGATCTGCATGGCCATTCCCGAGACGCGGAACTCTCTGGCCACCTCGCGGGCAACTCCTACCACCGGTTGCCCGGCGTCACCAATCACGTTCTGCGCAAGATCAGCGAATTCATCCGCCGCCCTGTAGGGTTCCAGGGTGCCGTAGATCGATTCCCAGACCTCGGTCACCACCTTCCTCGGCATCAGCAGATAGCCGGCAAAGGCGTCTGCTTGCCATTCCATGGGATCTTTGCGAGAGGCGGTGCGGCAGACGATGGAGGGCGGCGTATCATGCTCGAACAGGCTTTTTTGGCCGGGAGCGTCCTCGAAAACGTATCGGTGCAGTTCCCAATGCCCCAGTTCGTGGGCGATGGTGAAGCGGTAGCGACCTTCCTTCCTGGCGTCCACCGTGGGGTCCAGGGACTGGTCGATCACCACCCGTCTTTCTCTGACCCAGGTCGCGCCCAATACATCCGCCACGCCGAGGCGGCGACGCAGATCGTCGAACTCCAGGGAAAGGCCAAGATGGGATTCCAGGATTTCCTCTACCGGAATGGGCAGATAGCCGTCTGGTCCGAAGCGTTCGTGGTAGGCGAGCAGCAGCCGACGCGAAGCGGCTTCGATCGTCTCCTTGCGCAGATACTTCACGCTCATGGTTTCTCTCCGGAGTCCCGCTTGGCAGGGCCGTAGGCTCGGATCATGCTGGTCAAGGCATTGATGTCACTGGATCCCAGGCCCATTTCCCGTGCTGTGCGCAGAAAGTCCGCCATCGCCTTGGGTTGTTCGCGGATGATCTCCGGCAGTTCCGGGTCCACCTTGCCAGCAAGGGCCAGCAGCTCATCCGGATCGATATCCAGCAGGGCTGCCATGCGCTTGATCTTGTCCACGGCAGGGGGATCGAACTCGCCGTTTTCCACCTTGCTCATGAAGGTAGCACTGATGCCCACCGCCACGGCGAACCGGCGCAGGGAGAATTCCGGGTCGGTCTCTTTCCTGGCTTCCCGAAGTTCCCGTATCCTTCTGCCGAACTCAGGATTTCCCGCCATTGCATTGCCATCCTCAGGCTCATGCTTCGATCAACGTTTATGAAATATTAAACGTTCCATTTTCGCTTGTCCACCTTTTCGTGAGGCGGCCTGAGCGGATTGACGGCGTGTCTGTGCGGATTGCCGGTATGTACCCGGAACTGGTTGATAATCAGGGTCAACTGGTGAAACGAATGGACCTCCCGCCTGTGGCAACGACCACTGGTCGGATGGCAGCGGGGGTTGGGAACGCTCGGAGGGGATGCGCATTCTGCGACAGGCTCATTTACAGTCGCAGAAGGGCATGCGAATTTCTTGGCAAGCGATTCCCCCTTCCCAAACGCTGGGAAGGGGGAAAACTCACGGACCTTCACGAAGCGCGTCAGGCGGCCTTGGAACCGGGACCGGGCCTGACCTCCTCATATTCGGCGTCCACCACATCGCCCTGGCAATTCGCGGTCGAACAGGAGCCGGTTCCGCATGACCCGTTGTTGGCGGCACCCTTGTTGGCGGTGTTCTGTTTGTAGATCGCTTCGCCCAGCTTCATGGAAACCTCGGTCAGCGCCTGAATTTTTGCCAAGATGGCTTCCGTGTTGTCGCCTTCCATCGATCTCTTCAGATCAGTCACGGCGGCCTCGATGGATTCCCTGACCGACTCATGCACCTTATCGCCATTTTCCCTGAGGCTCTTTTCGGTAGTGTAGACCAGGCTGTCGGCCTGGTTGCGGGCGTCGATGAGCCGGCGCTTCCTGGTGTCGGAGGCGGCATTGGCTTCGGCGTCACGTACCATCTTCTTGATCTCGTCCTCCGTCAGACCGCCGGAGGCTTCGATACGGATGGAGCGCTCCTTGCCGGTTCCCAGGTCTTTGGCCGAAACCTGCACTATGCCATTGGCGTCGATGTCGAAGGTCACCTCGATCTGGGGCATGCCGCGCGGCGCCGGGGCGATTCCCTCCAGGTTGAATTGTCCGAGCAACTTGTTATCGGAGAACATTTCTCTCTCGCCCTGCGCCACTCTTACCGTCACGGCAGGTTGATTGTCCGAGGCGGTTGAGAAAACTTGCGACCTCCTTGTCGGAATCGTTGTGTTCTTTTCGATCAGTTTTGTGAACACCTGCCCCATGGTCTCGATGCCGAGGCTCAAGGGGGTTACGTCCAGCAGCAGCACGTCCTTGACCTCGCCCTTGAGTACGCCTCCCTGGATGGCGGCGCCGACGGCCACCACCTCGTCGGGATTGACTCCTTTGTGCGGCTCCTTGCCGAAAAATTCCGCAACCACCTTCTGCACCTTGGGCATGCGAGTCATACCACCTACCAGTACGACTTCGCCAACCTGGGCAGTGGTGACGCCGGCGTCCTTCAGAGCGGTGCGACATGGCTCCAGGGTACGCTGGATCAGGTCGTCCACCAGTTCCTCCAGTTTGGCCCGGGTCAGGGTGAGGTTGAGATGCTTCGGCCCAGAGGCATCAGCGGTGATGAAGGGCAGATTCACCTCAGTCTGGGTGCTGTTGGACAACTCGATCTTGGCCTTCTCCGCCGCCTCCTTGAGCCGTTGCAGGGCCATCGTATCCTTGCGCAGATCGATGCCGTATTCCTTCTGAAACATGCTGGCCAGATGATCGATGATTGCTTTGTCGAAGTCCTCGCCGCCCAGGAAGGTATCGCCGTTGGTGGACTTGACCTCGAAAACCCCGTCGCCGATCTCCAGGATGGAGATGTCGAAGGTGCCACCTCCCAGGTCGTAGACGGCGATAGTGCGGGCTCCCTTCTTGTCGAGGCCGTAGGCAAGAGAGGCCGCCGTGGGCTCGTTGATGATGCGCAGCACGTTCAGGCCAGCGATCTTGCCCGCATCCTTGGTGGCTTGGCGCTGGGCGTCGTTGAAGTAGGCCGGGACCGTGATCACCGCATCGGTGACCTTCTCGCCCAGGTGATCTTCGGCGGTCTGCTTCATCTTGGCCAGAATCATGGCCGAGACCTCGGAGGGGCTGATTTTGCGCCCGCCGGCTTCCACCCATGCATCGCCGTTATCGGCCTTGACGATCTTGTAAGGGACCAGCCCCATGTCCTTTCGGGTCATGGGATCCTCGAACCTGCGACCGATCAACCGTTTGATGGCAAACAGGGTATTGGTGGGATTGGTCACCGCCTGCCGTTTGGCCGCTTGTCCCACGAGACGCTCACCGTCCTTGGAGAATGCCACCATGGAGGGGGTGGTGCGTGCGCCTTCGCTGTTTTCGATCACCCTGGGATCGCCACCATCGATGACCGCAACGCAAGAGTTGGTGGTCCCCAGGTCGATGCCGATTACCTTGCCCATTTTCGTTCTCCCATTCTCTTTCGTTTGCGATGGCCCTTGTCTCACCAGACTGGCTCCGGTGAGGCGGCCCATTGCCCGAAGATGTATGCTGAAAGCGTGTAACAAGCTGGTTATGCTGACAAACCAGGCTTAATTGAAGCCTGTCGGGCGAGATATGGGAACGGGGTTCCGGATTTTCAAGACGGGTCAAGGATATTTTTATCTCAGGCGGCTGTTTCGACCGCAGTTGCGGCGACGACACTGCCGCATCCATTTGCCCAACGGCGTCGCCGTGGAGTGGTCCGGCGGAGATCCCGAGACACTGTCTGCCATTTTGAAATCCGCCGCGTCCCTGCCATGATGCAGCCATCTCGCGATCTGACCGATGTCTTCCTCTGCATCGAGCCGGTGGACTTCCGCAAGGGAATCGATGGGTTGGCCGCCATCTTGAGATGGAGTTCGGCCTCTCTCCCATGTCGCCGGCACTGTTCGTCTTCGGCAACCGTTGGCGCGATTGGGTCCGAATCCTCTACTGGGAGCGCAACGGCTTCTGCCTATGGCAAAAGCGAATGGAAGAGGAACGTTTCCACTGGTTGCGTCCCGGCGGAACTCCTGCCGTGCGGTTGACCGGACAGGAACTCAACTGGCTGCTCGACGGCTATGACATCGCCCGCATGAAGACCCATAACTCCATGAAATATTTATGTGTTTCCTGGTGGTTGCGACTGTTTTACGGTAGAATTCATCCATGAAATCGCCACTGGATACGACCCTTCCCGATCTTGCGAAGACCCCGCTGAACTGCCGAAGATGGTCTCCTTCCTGCTCTCCGAGAAAAATGTTCTGGAAGCGGAAAAGGAACGCTTCCGGCTCCACGCCGAGTTTCTCCAGGGGCAGGTGAGTATTCTATTGGCCAAGCGGTTCGGTCGTTCTAGCGAGAAGGTAATTCCCGGCCAGATGGTTCTCGGTCTGTTCGACGAAGCCGAGCACCTGGACAGCACCGCCGCTGAACCGGAAGGTGAATCCGATGAAACGCCGGCGGACGCCAATTCGGACAAGCCGCGTCGCAAGCGCGACCGTAAGCCGCTTCCCGCCTGGCTGTCCCGCATCGGGATGATTCACGAGCTTCCCGAATCCGAGCGGGTTTGCGGAGTGCGACGCCATCCTGGAGTGCGGCCTGGTCCAGACGGATGAAACGCCGGTTCAGGTTCTGAAGGAGCCGGGGAAAGAGGCGACTTCAAAATCCTGGATGCTGGTTCAACGCGGGGTTACGGCGCAAGGGCCGGCGATCCTCTTCGAATACGATCCTACCCGGTCGGAGGAACTCCCCAAACGAGTGTTGGACGGCTTCAAAGGGCTCCTGCAAACCGATGCCTACGTCGCCTATCTGGGCGACAGTCGGTTCCATGCGCAATAGATCCGGCGTCTGCGGTTTCAATCCGCGCCCCCGCACGGGGGGCGACCGCCCGGCCATGTAGGCCGATTGCACGTTGACTCGGTTTCAATCCGCGCCCCCGCACGGGGGGCGACAAGGCCTTCCCGGGGCTTTTGACGCTCTCACCGAGTTTCAATCCGCGCCCCCGCACGGGGGGCGACCTCTCTTCCGAGAGGAGGATTATCCGGATGTTTCGGTTTCAATCCGCGCCCCCGCACGGGGGGCGACTGGGGACGTGTTCGTGTCTTCTCGGAGCGTGCTGGTTTCAATCCGCGCCCCCGCACGGGGGGCGACGTGATCGAGGCGCTGACCTGGTCTCGGGAGACCAGGTTTCAATCCGCGCCCTCGCACGGGGGGCGACTGACGATCATGGCCATTCAGCTCGGATTTTTCGAGTTTCAATCCGCGCCCCCGCACGGGGGGCGACGACTCTTCGCATCTCCTGTATCGGAGAGCGGCCAGTTTCAATCCGCGCCCCCGCACGGGGGGCGACAATCTTCAACAACTTCACAATCCACTCCCGGCCGGTTTCAATCCGCGCCCCCGCACGGGGGGCGACCGATCCGTTTATGGGATCGATATTGGTATCAACTGTTTCAATCCGCGCCCCCGCACGGGGGGCGACACCGAGAACCATGGCACCCTCCCAGACTGACCCGTTTCAATCCGCGCCCCCGCACGGGGGGCGACGATCGGGTTGGCCGCCGCCGGGATCGCGTTGCCGGTCTCAATCCGCGCCCCCGCACGGGGGGCGACGCCGCTACCGGCAGATGACCGACCCGGAGGTCATGTTTCAATCCGCGCCCCCGCACGGGGGGCGACGGTTTGTTCCCGTTCAGGTGGTACAGGAGCTCCAGTTTCAATCCGCGCCCCCACACGGGGGGCGACGCGCGACGGTCACGAGGCCTTCGACTCCGAACAGCAGTTTCAATCCGCGCCCCCGCACGGGGGGCGACCTCCCTCAACGTCCCCCCAGTACGACCCGTCGATCCGTTTCAATCCGCGCCCCCGCACGGGGGGCGACCGGCGCCCGGCACAAGGCCGCCGGCGTAGGTGACGTTTCAATCCGCGCCCCCGCACGGGGGGCGACGCAGCGCGTCAGACCCCCCTGGTGATCGACTGCGTTTCAATCCGCGCCCCCGCACGGGGGGCGACCACTGCCGTGGTCCTTGAGAAAAAGAAGGAGATGTTTCAATCCGCGCCCCCGCACGGGGGGCGACGCGGGTAATGGCCTCGGCGGACGGCGGACCGAGGCGTTTCAATCCGCGCCCCCGCACGGGGGGCGACCAGTTGGCTGGAGATTGATGGCCTGTCGCGGCAAGTTTCAATCCGCGCCCCCGCACGGGGGGCGACCGGTGGAGGTCGTGGCCGGCACTGCCGTCCACGGGTTTCAATCCGCGCCCCCGCACGGGGGGCGACCGGCACAGCATAACGATACGCTCTTGTGCCTGGATGTTTCAATCCGCGCCCCCGCACGGGGGGCGACTTGTCCGCCCCTTTTCAATTGAGGGTATACCCAATGTTTCAATCCGCGCCCCCGCACGGGGGGCGACCTGAGTCGCCCTCCAGTGGACCATCCAAATCGACGTTTCAATCCGCGCCCCCGCACGGGGGGCGACTCCACGGGGCCAGACTGGTGACGGCTTCAGAGCCTGTTTCAATCCGCGCCCCCGCACGGGGGGCGACGATCCAATTGGCGACGTTGGCCACCAGGAGGAAGAGTTTCAATCCGCGCCCCCGCACGGGGGGCGACCTGGCGATAGCCCTGGTGACCGCCAAGTCCAGCGGGTTTCAATCCGCGCCCCCGCACGGGGGGCGACGCACGGCCTACCTGGTCGGGCGATGGGGGGGAGTGTTTCAATCCGCGCCCCCGCACGGGGGGCGACGCAGGATTGAACAGGGGCTTGTGATCGGGACCAAGTTTCAATCCGCGCCCCCGCACGGGGGGCGACCGCCGCTTTCGCCCGAGGAGAGAGAGGCCGGGCTGTTTCAATCCGCGCCCCCGCACGGGGGGCGACCCCTCCGGATCGAGGCCATCCAACCGCACGTCAAGTTTCAATCCGCGCCCCCGCACGGGGGGCGACTTTGCCGGTCCTCTGTACGTCAGTCTTCAGGGCGCGTTTCAATCCGCGCCCCCGCACGGGGGGCGACAACCCCGGCGGTGGCGGCTTTGGTGGCCGTCCGCAGTTTCAATCCGCGCCCCCGCACGGGGGGCGACATTTTGACATAGACCTTTTCTGAAGGCCCATGAAGTTTCAATCCGCGCCCCCGCACGGGGGGCGACGATCGGGACTGACAAGTTAGCGGAGACAATGACATGCTTCAATCCGCGCCCCCGCACGGGGGGCGACGCGGGATGGAGGCGGTGGTTGCATGTTTCGATCAGTTTCAATCCGCGCCCCCGCACGGGGGGCGACTGCAACAGATGCAGTGATTAACACTATGCTTCGCGTTTCAATCCGCGCCCCCGCACGGGGGGCGACCCAGGGAGATACCCACTCCGGCAGGGAACAGGAAGTTTCAATCCGCGCCCCCGCACGGGGGGCGACCATGACCTAGGTGATGCAAATGCAGGATCTTGTGTTTCAATCCGCGCCCCCGCACGGGGGGCGACGTCCAAGCTGTTGATGCCCAAGTTGTTGCAATGTCGTTTCAATCTGCGCCCCCGCACGGGGGGCGACGGCGCGATTATGAAGGCCGCGATGAATTATATGGCGTTTCAATCCGCGCCCCCGCACGGGGGGCGACGGGCTGGAGCCGCCCCAAAGGCGGGGGTTTTCCGGTTTCAATCCGCGCCCCCGCACGGGGGGCGACTTTTGGGGTGATAGCAATCATGTAACTTACTCCGTTTCAATCCGCGCCCCCGCACGGGGGGCGACAAGGTTAAATGAACTGTATGAAGCGTCTGTATAAGTTTCAATCCGCGCCCCCGCACGGGGGGCGACGACAGCCACACTATCCGACAAGGAGGTTTCACGCGGTTTCAATCCGCGCCCCCGCACGGGGGGCGACGATTGCCGGGCAAATGTAAATAGTATTTAAAAATGTTTCAATCCGCGCCCCCGCACGGGGGGCGACTATCCCCAGAGGGGATGTTCTTAGTGACAATGGCGTTTCAATCCGCGCCCCCGCACGGGGGGCGACTGGTCCATGGTTGATCGGGACTGACAAGTTAACAGTTTCAATCCGCGCCCCCGCACGGGGGGCGACTTGATGCGACAAATGAGGCTGGTCGGGCATTAGAGTTTCAATCCGCGCCCCCGCACGGGGGGCGACGGTCGGCATTGTATACGGACCCGGCAAGTTAGGAGTTTCAATCCGCGCCCCCGCACGGGGGGCGACCCAGCAGAGCCTGGTAGTGTATTACTAATCGATGTTTCAATCCGCGCCCCCGCACGGGGGGCGACGTAATCATCCAAAACACCAATCACAGATGCAGCAGTTTCAATCCGCGCCCCCGCACGGGGGGCGACACACACGTTGGTTGATCGGGACTGACAACGCGACGTTTCAATCCGCGCCCCCGCACGGGGGGCGACACAAAGGATCAATATTGTGAGTGTTGAGATATTTGTTTCAATCCGCGCCCCCGCACGGGGGGCGACCTGTTTCCTCGATCCCTCTATCTAGTGATGCGTCGTTTCAATCCGCGCCCCCGCACGGGGGGCGACACTGATCAACGGGCACATCATCATCCAACGTCATAAGTTTCAATCCGCGCCCCCGCACGGGGGGCGACTCAATTGGTACCTTTCCCCAATTCCAAGCAAGGGTTTCAATCCGCGCCCCCGCACGGGGGGCGACTGTGCATCCTTCAACGATGCAAGCATTTTTTTTGCGTTTCAATCCGCGCCCCCGCACGGGGGGCGACGCTGTCCATAATTTCACAATCCGGGCCTGGACGGTTTCAATCCGCGCCCCCGCACGGGGGGCGACAACCGGCTGATTTATTGGGTATACCATCAATTTTGTTTCAATCCGCGCCCCCGCACGGGGGGCGACACATGCGATGGATGTTGTATCAACATATATCAGTGTTTCAATCCGCGCCCCCGCACGGGGGGCGACTGTTTTTCTTCCCTCACCATACTTAGTTATGCTTTGTTTCAATCCGCGCCCCCGCACGGGGGGCGACTTGATGCCTTGCACCAATCTAATGGCGTCATCGATGTTTCAATCCGCGCCCCCGCACGGGGGGCGACTATTTTTTCGTCAATTTTTCATGGTCCATCAGAAGTTTCAATCCGCGCCCCCGCACGGGGGGCGACGCAACACCTAGGTCATGGCATCACCTTTCGAAAGTTTCAATCCGCGCCCCCGCACGGGGGGCGACACCAGCAGAGCCTGGTAGTGTATTACTGATCGACGTTTCAATCCGCGCCCCCGCACGGGGGGCGACATAGGCAGCGCAACGCGGCGCTGGGCTTGTTGCCGGTTTCAATCCGCGCCCCCGCACGGGGGGCGACCGCCACATGGCTGGGACATATCACTGGCGTCGACATGTTTCAATCCGCGCCCCCGCACGGGGGGCGACTCGGGCCTCGCCCGAGGCATTCAGGACCACAATGGTTTCAATCCGCGCCCCCGCACGGGGGGCGACGATCATGTCCCGTCAAGTGGTGTAAATCTTGTGGTCTCTCCATGGGCTGCTTAGGCTGCCTCCAGCATGGGCATTTCGTTACTGTTCCCGTTCATGGCTTCCTGGATAGCGTCCAGGCTCATGTAGCGCCTGGAGACGGACCAGTCGTCGTTGATCTCCATCAGGACGGCCCCGGCCAGGCGGATAATGGACTCCTCGTTGGGGAATATGCCTACCACGTTGGTGCGGCGTTTGATCTCCCGGTTGAGCCGCTCGATGGTGTTGGTGGAGTGAATTTGGCGCCGCAGTTTCCTGGGAAAGCCCATGAAGGCCAGGACATCATCTTCGGCCTCGTCCATGAGGTGGGCGGCCTCCTTGAACTTCTCCCGTAGGGAGTCGGCCACGGAGCGCCACTGCCTTCTGGCGGCTTCCAGGTCCTCCTGGGCGAAGGCGGTACGGACGGCTGCGGCTACCATGTCGGCGTGGGTCTTGGCGACACAGGCCAGGATGTTGCGCATGAAGTGGACCCGACACC
>JADGCJ010000052.1 GCA_015229045.1 Magnetococcales bacterium | reverse complement strand
TCTGCCCTTGACCCGCCAGGGAGCCAGCCCCCTGGACCCCGTTTTGACAGGTCCCTGAATCACTATTCATGGTCCTCGAGAATCTCAAATGCGATTGCCCTGGCGCCAAATATCTCCCTCATCCATTGCCCCGCATCCCCTTGTTGACCCGGTAAACAAAGGCCAACACCTCAGCCACTGCCTTGTAAAGTTCTCTGGGGACGGCCTCACCCAGAGAGACCTTGCCCAAGAGTCCGACCAGATCGGGATCCTCCATGAGGGGAACTCCGGCCTCCTTGGCACGCTCCATGATGACTTCGGCGATGCGCCCCTTGCCGGAGGCGACAACACGCGGGGCAGGATCCTGACTCTTCTGATAACGCAGGGCCACGGCCTGCTTGATGGTGGGGCGTGGATTGCTGTCGTCTTGCACAACTCTTCTCCCTCACACCGGCGCGTCAAACCGCTGCGGAAAATCCTCCACCCAGACCAATCGCCTCCTGACGGCTCTGCCGCATGGCAGCCCCGGTTTGATATTTGAGGTCAAGGGAGTTCAGCGGCAGATCGGCAGCCACCATAGCGGCGCGAAGCTCCGCTATGCGACTGCGCAAGGCTGAGACCGTCGTCTCTTCCTCAGCCACGACGCTGATACCCAGCAGGCCATCCCCAAAAACCACGCGCGACTGCACCACCCCCAAGCGCGTCAGATGCAACGAAAGAAAAACCGAATGGAGCGTCCGACCTTTTTTGTCCTTCCGGTCCTGTTTCTCTTTTTCCCGCCGCCAGATCGCCTCGCCCAACCCCCCCTCGTTCAACCAAAAAACCCGATAGCCCAGAAACATTTCACCCGCCGCCGAGGGTACCACACGCGGCAAAATATTTTGCATCGACAAAAGATCCCCCAGACGATGCAAAGCACTCGGCAAGGAGGGTGTCGCTTCGGAACTCTCGGCGGCAGGCCCTCCGCTCCCCGTCTGGCCGGCAGCCAGGCGCACACTGCCGGCTGCTTCGCGCAGGACACGCACGGCGGCAGTCACCTCCTCACGGGAAGCACCCTCCAAAAGACGCACCAACCCCGCAGTCTCTCCGCGCAACAGGGCCTCGGCGGAAAGATTAGGCAGGTTGTCGCGCAACACACCCGCCAGATCGAGGGCACGACCGCTCTTTCCGGAAGCTGACGGCTGCAACGACAAGAAAAGGGGCTGCCCCCTGGCCGAAGAGAGCAATGCCCCACCTTTTTCCACATCCTGACCCGATACCAGATTCATCAACCGGGCAAACAGATCCGGCACCCGAACCAGACTTTGCTGAAGATTATTCGCCAGATTGGCCGCAATACGCGATTCACTCCCGGCGACACGCATGGCCAGTTCTGGAAACAGACGCACCACCTCCAGACGAATCATCTCCCCTTCGGTCAGCCCCTGGGCACCAGAAAAAGCGAAGCTGCTACCATCCGGAAAGCGAAAGAGACCCTCGCTCCCCCCCTTGACCTGGCTGACGCGGCCTTCGAGAACATCCCCGGGGGTCAACACAGGCATCTGCGCGGCGTCACTGCGACTGACCGGGGATGGATCACCAGGCGGAGGAAAAACCTTCCCGGAAATGATCATGGCCATGCGGTGCCTCGCTCCGCCGGAAAAAATTGCAAAAAAAATAAAAAAACGCGTCAACCCTGCTGGTTCGTTCGCTCTGGACTGGAGAGACGCTTGAGCAGACTGACCTCTTCCACCGTAAGACCCGTCTCCTCGATCACCCTCTCCTCGTCCACCCCGTTGGTGAGAAGCAATTTGGCCTCGCGATAGGCATCCCGCTTGCCGGCGCCGTTGCGTACCTCATTGCCGGAGTTGTTGACAGCCTGGGTTGGACGTTGCAAAAATTGCACCTCGCGACGAATCTCATCCAGCTCCTCGCCAAAACGTTTGGGGAGGGCGGTGATTTCGTGCATCAACTTCTCTTCCATGGCCTCCAACTCCTGGAGGATGGGTTCCACCACCCCATCGGCAACCTTTTGCGGATCGAGGGCGGGTTCCGTCTCCCCCGCAATGGGCTCGTTGCGTTCGGCAGAGGCCTTGACCTCCTCGCGCAGACGACGGATCTGGAGAAAAACCATCCCGATCCCCATATACAGGAGCATCAGACAGACGACGATGATCAAATTCCAGAGGGTCATGGCGCACCCATTACTTTGCGGACACGCGCACGCATGCGCAAGGTGGCTTTGCTATGCAACTGGGAGATGCGCGACTCGGTCAGACCCAGAACAGCCCCGATTTCGCTCATGGTCAACTCCTCGAAATAGTAGAGGGTGACGACCAGACGCTCTTTTTCCGGCAGGGAGGCCACCGCCTGACTCAACACCTCCCGCACCTGTTGCAAACCGAGGGATTCAACAGGGTCCACCTGCGAGGGGTCGGCCAGAATATCGAGGACATCCCACTCGTCATCTTCCTGGTTGGGCCGCAAATCCTCGAAGGAGATGACCGACAGGCTGCGTACCGAATCCAGTTGCAAAAAATACTCCTCCAGAGAGATCCCCAGTTGCTTGGCAACCTCGCCATCCTCCGGAGGACGTCCCAGTTGCGCCTCCAGTTTCATGTAGACCTCCTGGATCTGGGTCGCCGCATGGCGCACGCCGCGTGGTACCCAATCCATGGCGCGCAATTCGTCGAGAATGGCCCCCCGTACCCGAAACTCGGCATAGGTCTGAAACTTGATGCCCCGTTCGGGATCAAATTTGGCAATCGCGTCGATCAGTCCCAGAATGCCCACCTGATAAAGATCATCCACATCCACCGAGTGGGGCAGACGCAAGGAGATACGCCCCGCGACATACTTGACGATCGGGGCATATTTCATGATGATCTGCTCCCGGGTCAAACCGGCCCATGATTCGCTGACGGCAGGGGATCCTGGAGCTGTGGAGGAGTGCATGATCGTGGCGCCTCAATCCGACTCCGACGAAGGAGTCCCTTTCACTGCCGGGGCCGGCACCGACTCGTCCAACACCCGCCGCCAGAAAAAGAGCGCCTGGCCATTGCGTTCCCGATCCTGGTGCCACCGTTCGAGAACCTTGTCGGCCAACGACGAAAAAGCGACGGCCGAGGGAGCCTCTGGATACAGTATGGTAACCGGCCTCTGCTTCCGCACCGATTGGACCAGCAGGTCATCGTAGGGAATGTATCCGGCAAAATTGAGTCCGATACTCAAAAAGCGATCCGCGACACGGTGCAGGGTCCGATAGACGTCCAGTGCCTCCCGTTCCACCCGTACCTGATTGACCACAAGATCGAAATGGTCGATACGGTGGTTGGTGAACATCACCTTCATCAGGGCATAGGCATCGGTAATGCTGGCTGGATCAGGCGTGGCCACCACCAGGATGCGCTCGACCGAAAGAATGAAATAACGCACATTGCTGGAAATGCCAGCCCCGGTATCGACCAGAACCATGTCAAAATCGGCATTCCAGTGGTCGATGTGATCCATGAGGGAGAGTCGCTGCTCCTCGGTCAGGTAACTGAGCCCAGCCACACCGGAGGCCGCCGGCAAAACGGTAATCCCCAGGGGACCGGCAATGGCCACGTCATCGAGGGTCATGCGTCCGGACAAGACATCCTCGATGGTGAATTGGGGCGTCAAGCCCAGAACCACATCGACATTGGCCAGACCCAGGTCGGCATCGATGACCAACACCTTGAGACCCTGCCGCGCAAAGTTGAGCGCCAGGTTGACCGTCACCAGGGTCTTGCCGACCCCCCCCTTGCCACTGGTCACCGCCAGGGTGTAGGGCACCTTGCGCTCCGCCAGTCGCCGCGCCAACACCGAGGATGGCACCGGCTTGGCTTCTTGCGCCTTGTCAGCCTTGCGTTCCTGCTCGGCTTTTTTGGCCCACTCTTTCAGGGTCGCCACCTGATTGTCGAGGTCTTCGATCATGGCATTGCAACTCTTTCTGGTTTCAAGAACCCGTCACCCTGGCAACGGGTTCCGCTCACTGGCCACTTGCGGGGCCATACGAACGATTGCTCACTCCGGGGGAGATCCTCCGACGATTCATCAATCCGGTTCCGGCACCTTGGGCTGGTCGAACCATCCAGCCATGGTCTGCGCCGACAGCCAACCCAGATTTTCCGGCACCCTTTGGCCATCCGTGTAAAGGGTCAAGGGCAGGCGGGCACGTAAAGCCACATTGAGGATGCCACCATAGGTCACGGTTTCATCCAGCTTGGTAAAAATCAAACCTGTTGGCGAAAGGGCGGAAAAACGCCGGAAAATGGCCTGTTGTTCCGTCTCGCGCACATTGCCGGCCATGCAGAGCAACACCTCTCGATCCTCGCCCATGACCGGCAACAGACTGCCCGTGGAGTTGACCTGCCGACGGTTGTAGGGGCTGGAACCCACGGTATCGACCAGGATGAAATCGCAGTTGTTGAGGGAGTGCAGACCCGCTTTCACCTCCGACAGGGTACGCGCCACCATCAGGCGCACCTGGAGGAGTTTCGCATAGGTCTCCAACTGGGCGACGGCCCCGACCCGGAAGGTGTCCAGGGTGATCATGCCGACGGTCTTGCGTCGATTGAGCAACAACTCGGCGGCAATTTTCGCCAGAGTGGTGGTTTTCCCCACGCCGGTAGGCCCCACCAGGGCAATCACCCGGGATTGGCTCTCCATGGGGTCGTGAAATTTCAAGAACCGCTTCAGCGCCCCTTCGAGTCCGCGCTCTTTTTCCCCCTTGTCCACCACGGCCAGCTTGCGGGCAATGGGTTCTTCCACGCCGTGCATGAGCAGGTAGCTGTAGCGGCGTTTTCCTTCCATGTCCAGATTGGCCATGTCCGGTTCGAGGGTGGGCGGCGTATTGACCTTGGCCTCGAGTTCCGCCAGAGAGCTGCGAATGGTGGAGAGATCCGCTGCCAGGCCCGATCCTGGCGCCGGACTTGACGGCCCCGGCCCCTGTCCCTGGGTGCGTTGCGCCCGATAGCGGCTGACGGCACCCCGTCCGGCCGTGGCAGGCGGGGCATCGTCGGCCACGGCGGAGAAGCGACTGCGTGGCGGCGGCATCTCCTTGGGAACCGGCACCGGCCCATCGGCATTGGGGTTCGGACAGGCGGTCACCTCGATGAAGGCCACCCCCTTTTCGCGGATGCTGCGCGTAGAGAGGATGACGGCATCAGCCCCCAGGGCATCCTTGACCTGTTGCAGGGCCTCACGCATGTCTCGTGCCCGAAATGTGGAAACTTTGTCGTTCATCGGCGCAAACCTGGTTGATGGCTCATGGCATTCAAGACAGCGTCACTGTTCCCTGTGAGTGAACCGGCACGTTGGCTGGAATCTCGTTATGCGATAACACCACCAAATGGGGAATAACCCCTTCCGTGGCCTGTTTCACGAATGGTCGCACCCGGGTACCGCAAACCAGGACAGGTTGCACCACCTGGGATGCAATCCGCTCGACCATATCACGTACCCGCGAACAAAACTGGTTGGCAGAGCGTGGCGACAGAGCCAGATAAGAGCCATATTCGCCATCGACAATGGCCTCCGCAACCAGGTTCTCCGCATCCGCCCCCAGCATCATGACCTGCAAACGGCCACTATCGTCCAGATACTTTTTGACAATGGATCGGGACAAAGATTGCCGAACCAACTCCACCAGCTGCGGCGGATGCTTGATAATTTTTGCATAATCCGAAACCGTCTCCAGAATGGTCGGCATGTCGCGAATGGAGACCCGCTCCCGCAGCAATCCCTGCAGCACCTTCTGGATACCACCCAGATTGATGACGTTGGGCACCAGCTCCTCCACCAACTTGGGCTGATTCTTGACGACCAGATCCAAGAGATTCTGCACCTCCTGGCGACTGATCATTTCGTGGGCGAAGGTATGGACCAGTTCGGTGACATGGGTCGCCAGCACCGTGGATGGATCCACCACCGTATAACCCAGCATCTCCGCCCGTTCCCGGTCATGGGACATGATCCACAGGGCCGGCAGACCAAAAGCGGGTTCGGTAGTCGGGACACCATCGATCTTGCCGGAGATCGCTCCCCCTTCCATGGCGAGAAACTGCCCCGTTTTGAGCTCTCCGCGCCCCACTTCCACCCCTTTGACCAGAAAGGCATACTCACCGGGACGAAACTGCAGATTGTCCTTGATGTGAATGGGCGGCACGACAAACCCCATATCGCTCGCAAACTGCCGCCGGATGGCCCGGATTTTTTCCAGAAGATCCCCTTGCTGACTCTCATCGACCAGGGCAATGAGTCCGTAGCCGACATCCAGCCGAAGCACATCCAGTGCCAAAAAATTTTCGATAGGCTCTTCGGCTTCTGCCACCACCTGGGCCTGCTGGGCCTCTTCGTGGACCCGTTGCCGCTCGACCACCTCCTGTTTCTGGAAGAGGAAGTATGCCCAGGTGCCCATGGCCAACGCCAGGCTGGCAAAGGAAAGGGTTGGCATGCCCGGCAGAACGGCAAACAGACCGAGAACCGCCGCACTGATGAGGATCACCCGTGGCCGCGCCGTGATCTGGCCACCGACATGCTCGGCCATGTGGTGATCCGAGGAGGCACGGGTTACCAGAAAACCGGCCGAAGTCGAGATGACCAGCGCCGGAATCTGGGCAACCAGGCCATCCCCCACCGTCAAAATCGTGTAGATGTTCGCCGAGTCCGCCGCCGTCAGGCCTTGCTGGGCCACACCAATGATGAAGCCGCCCACAATGTTGATGATGGTGATCAGGATACCCGCCACCGCCTCACCGCGCACAAACTTTGACGCACCATCCATGGCCCCGAAGAACTCCGACTCCTCTTCGATCTCCCGCCGCCGCCGTTTGGCTTCGGCCTCGGTGATCAGGCCGGAGTTGAGATCGGCATCGATGGCCATTTGTTTGCCTGGCATTTTGTCCAAGGTGAAGCGGGCCGCCACCTCGGCGATACGCCCGGCGCCCTTGGTGATGACGATGAAGTTGATGATCACCAGAATGGAGAAGACGATGATCCCCACCACCGGATTGCCACCAACCACAAACTGGCCAAAGGCCCGGATCACCTCGCCCGCCGCCGCTTCCCCCTCGCCACCATGCAAAAGAATGCGCCGCGTCGTCGATATGTTGAGCGACAGACGAAACAGCGTCGAAATCAGCAGTACACTCGGGAATGAAGAAAATTCAAGGGGTTTATGCACATAGAGAGTCGTCAGAAGTATGACGATGGAGAGAGAGATATTGACGGACAAAAACAGATCCAGAGCCGCAGCCGGCAACGGCAGGATCATGATCGCCAGCACCAGAATGATGCCAACAGCCATGAAGATATCGCTCGCACCCTTCAATCGCCCGAACGGTATCCGAAATGAAAACGCGGTGGCTGCCAAAGGCTTCTCTCCAAGACCCAATCGGTTGAGGATAGCAAAGCTCCTCATGGCAGGCAGCAATTCCTATACCACCCCAGGAGAATCTCCCCATAAATAAAAACACCCCAGGCCGGAGAGAGAACCTCCAACGGGGAGGATTGCCCACTCCCTGCTGCCTCGTTCCCGCATCGACTGCAAATTGGCATAAGCGGGTCATGACGGCGCGGGGGAGAGAATCTCTCCAAGCACGGCCAACAAACGTGCCCGTCGGATGGGCTTGGTCAGGAATCGATCACAGCCGGCTTGCAAGGCGCGCCGCTCATCCTCTTCCATGGCATGGGCGGTCAGGGCCAAAATGGGGACACGAGGCAATCCCTGCTCCTTTTCTCGTTGCCGCTGAAGCCGTGTCGCTTCCAGGCCGTCCAGGACCGGCATTTGCAAATCCATGAGAACCAGGTCGTAGCGGTTCAGACGCAATTTTTCCAGGGCGGTTGCCCCCTCTCCGGCCGTATCCACCCTGTAGGGTTGATTTTTAAGGAAGGCCTGGATCAGGAGGCGATTGTCATCGGAATCGTCCACAACCAGGAGACGCCAGGGAAGCGACGCGCTGCCGCGACCCATGGCCACCCCCGCATAGCCATGATCGGCAATCAGGGGGATTTCCGCCACAGAGTTGTCCTCAGCCATGTCGATCGATCCCATACCCAAGACCACGTCAAACCAAAACCGACTCCCTCGCCCCAGTTGACTCTCCACATGGATGGTTCCCCCCATCATCTCGACCAACCGCCGCGAAATGGCCAGCCCCAGGCCCGTACCACCAAAACGCCGGGTCGTACTGGCATCCACCTGGGTGAAAACCTGAAAGATTCCCTCCAGCTTTTCTGTGGGAATACCGATCCCGGTGTCACAAACCTCAAACTCCAGTGCAACCCCCTCCACCGATGACTCCCTGCGCCTGACACGCAGATCAACAGAACCCCGGTCAGTAAATTTCACGGCATTGCCGACCAGGTTGAAGAGAACCTGCTGGAGACGGAAGGAGTCCCCGACCAGATATTCGGGTATTCCCTGGTCAATGGCAAAAGAAAAATGGACCCCCTTTTGCTGCGCCCGCAAACGCATGGCCTCGCTAACATGATCGATCATCTCGATCAACCGGAAAGGTGACATTTCCAGATCCAGTCCTCCCGCCTCGACTTTCGAAATATCCAGAAGATCGCTCACGAGGCGCAGCAGAGTTTCGGCTGATTTGCGACCCACTTCAAGATAATGTTTCTGGTCGGAGGAGAGATCCGCATCAACCAGCAGATCGTGGATACCCAGAACAGCGTTGAGAGGGGTACGAATTTCATGGCTTATATTGGCCAGAAACCGGCTTTTGGCTGCATTGGCCGTTTCGGCGCGGGAGCAGGCCTCCCGACTGGCAGACTCGGCCTGCGCACAACGCCCGACCAACTCACGGATTTGTCGAAATATCCAGCGCATGGCCAAAAACCCGGTCACCAGCAAAACAAAGGAAAACAGCAACAGATATGGCCATCCTCTGTTTCTTTCCCGACCAATCTCCTTGTGAATTGCCTCGGCAAGGAATCCATGACTCATCTGCAAACGGGTGATGTCATGGCGCAGGGCTTCCACCATGCCAGCCAGAATTTTGCCTTTTGTGACACCAGCCCGGCCCGTTCTCGTGATCTCGTCAAGTCGACCCCGGACCATGTCATCCAACCCTTTGAACCGGGCCTCGGCACTCCGGGTAATGGTCCCACCGGCCCGATTCACGTCATGGCGATCCTCCAACCGGCGTATGTGCTCCATTTCCTGTTGGATCCGGCGCAGATGTCGCTCCATGGCCAACACAGGTTCGGTCAAATCGCTTCCTGCATCTTCGCCAGCGAGACGCAGCTGCATGTCAGCCAGGGCAATATCGATGCGGATGCAATGGGTGATCGTCGCCAAATGGTAATCGATGATCAACCTCTCCCCGCTCCCTTCCCGCGTCTCCAACCAGTATGAGAATGTTCCGAAAAACAGGAACATGGCCATGACCATGCCTGCCAGCAGCCAAAAATGGACCTGCAAGGAGGGGATCGACTGCAAACGACCCAGCCAGCGGCCAAAAACACGATGCACAGTCCCGCTCATGGGGCCGGTTTTGTGTCGCCCTGGGCAAGGTAGTCTCGCAGGGCCTCCAGGATGGGAACAAACTCCTGTCTGAGACGATCCAACGCCTCCCGGGCACGCTGCCAGTCACCATTGCGAATCTCGCGATGCAACCATTGCGAGGGCTCTTTGAGGGATGGAAAAATGGCATTGGCCATGCTGCCCCGCAGGACATGGGCCTTGGCCCTGGCCTCCTCCTGAAGCTGTCCTTCCACATCGCGGCCCATGCTGACCAACAAATCAGGTATCTGTTGCACAATCAACTCCGCCACCTCCTGGAAAGTCTCTTCCGGCAACCCGAACATCCCCATGGCCTTGGGAATGTCCGGAGCCGCAGGGAGAGGGAGGGCTGCCGTTCCCGGACGGGAGTATACCTCCTGACCTCGTCTTGCCCTGGCTGGCGGGGGGAGCTTGACTTCCGAGCCTGGTATGGGTTGCAGATATTTGCGCAGCATGGCGCTCATGGCGCGCAATGTCACCGGCTTGACCAGAATTTCGTCCATGCCTGCTTCCAGACAATCCTTGCGCTTGCCTTCCAGGATATCGGCGGTGAAGGCCACAACAGGCAGGCGTGGACACTTCCCTTCTGCCTCCCGTTGCCGAATGAGCCGCGTGGCCGTCAAACCGTCCATCCCCGGCATCCGGCAATCCATAAGGACCAGGCCATAGTCGGACTGCGTCAATTTTTCCAGGGCCGTCACCGCATCGGCGCAGCTCTCGACCAGAGAGGGATCACACCCCAGACTCTGCAACATGCCACTGGCCACCTTCAGGTTGGCCATGTGATCATCCACAATCAGGATACGCTCCCGATAGAGTGTCTGAAGAGGGGTATGCGGAAGCTCCCTGAGCGACTTTCCGGCAGAACCAAAGAACGGCTGATTCACCCCCTTCCCCAACAGCCGGTCGATGGCCCCCCGCAAGCGCACGGCGCTGATCGGTTTTTGCAGGCAAAGCACATCTCCCGGTACATGGGCGGCCTGGTCCAGACCATGATCCAGGAGATCCGTCAAAAGGATGATTCCGAGCCCTGGCAACAACATGTCCTGCAGATCGACCATCTCCGAACGCTCGCCACCTCCGGCCTTTTGATTGATCATCAGCAGTCGGTAAGGATCCCGGGCCTCCCGGGCCTCCCATAAAACGGTCCGGGACTCCTGAGAATCTTCCACATGGGCATACCGAATCCCCAATGTCTCAAAAAAATCATCCAGGAGAACGCGCTGCAACCCCTGGCTGCCAATCACCAGAATGCGCAACGACGGCAATTTTTCCTGATCATCCTCACACGGCACGGCAGCGACCTCCTCCAGCAAAACGGAGAAGTGGAAAACACTCCCGGAGAGCGCCGAAGTGTTGGCCTCGACCCCGATCTCTCCCCCCATGAGCTCCACCAACCTTTTGCTGATGGTCAATCCCAATCCTGTTCCCTCCACACGCTCCTGGCCGGGCTGGTGTTCCACCTGGGCAAACTTGTTGAAAATTCTCTCCCGCTGCTCCACAGGCACGCCAACGCCGGTATCCCACACCTCGAAATGGTACTCGGTGCCCTGGTCACCACGACCCAGAATACGCGCATGCAACTCGACCACCCCCCCCCTGGGAGTAAACTTGACGGCATTCCCCAACAGGTTGACAAAGATCTGGCGCAAGCGGTTGGGATCGCCACGCACCGCAGTATGCAATCCCCGGGGGACAAAGGCGGTCAACTCGACACCCTTGGAGTGGGCCAGGGGTGCCATCATCAGGGCCGCTTCATCGACCAAGGCACGCAGATCGAATTCGGCCCGATCCAGGGTCAGGTGTCCGGCCTCGATCTTGGAAAAATCCAGGGTGTCGTTGAGAAGGGAGAGGACCGCCCGACCCGAGCTGTGACACAACTGCACATACTCGCGATATTGTGGATCCAGAGGTGCCCTGCGCAGCAGCTCCAGAAGACCCAACACCACGTTCAGAGGACCGCGAATTTCGTGGCTCATGTCCGCCAGAAAGGCACTCTTGGCCCGATTGGCGCGAATGGCCTGATCCCGCGCCTCCTGAAGATCCCTGGTCCGGTTTTGCACCTCTTCTTCCAGAAGGGTCTGCTGCTGCCGCAACGCCTCTTCCATCTCCTTGCTGCGACTTATATCCGTGCGTATAGCTATGTATTGATAGGGTTTCCCTTCGTCATTGAGGAAGGGGACAATCGTTGTTGCCTGCCAGAAGAGGGTGCCATCCTTGCGCTGGTTGCACATCTCCCCCTGCCAGACCTGTCCGGACGCAATGGTCTGCCACATCTCGGAAAAGAAATCATCTCCATGGACATGGGAACGCACCAGACGATGGTCCCCTCCCATCAATTCGCTGGCCGTATACTGGCTGATCTCTTCAAATTTGTGATTGACGTAGGTGATGTGGCCCCGGTCATCCGTGATGGTGACGATGGCGTGTTGATCGAGGGAGAAGAGCAACTGTTCGCGCTCGGCCTGGGCACGCACCCCATCCTGCCAAGCCTGGTCGGCGACTTTCGGGGCCACCGTCGCCCGATTCCCCTGGCTGCCCGGCGGGCGACTCCGCTGCCAAAACCCGAAAACCAGCAGAGGAAAAGCGCAAAGGCCACCCAGCAACCGGACACCATCTCCCAGAAACGAGCCCGTCCAGCCGGCGAAGGAGGAGATACTTGCCAGGTGTCCCGCCACCAGCAGGATCGCTCCTGCCAAAACGAACCACCAACCGGGCTGGAGATCCCTTCTCTCTTGCCACATCCAGGCGACGAGAGACACCCCAACGACGCAAGCGGAGACAAACTCCGCAGTGACACTAGCGAAACTGTTCATGAGTCCCCGGGACAGACCGACAAAACCGCCCACCGACCGGACGTGATACCCATCCGAGGCGCCGGACACATTAAACCACGCCTGCAACCGGAATGATACTCCCGAAACAAATTCCCTCCCCGATCAACCATTCGGATCCACGGGCCATTTTGCACACGTCAATCATCTGACGGATAAAATCCGCAACAAACGTCGAATGTCTGCGTCCGTGAGAACCGTCTCGAGAGACAACTGCTTCAAGGGCCCCCCTTTTTGTGAGAGGCACCTCTCCTCGTCACCCCCAAAGCCCGCCACATCCGGCTGACCGAGTACCCCCCCCGCACACCCCACATCCCTGGACGGAACCTTGTTTGACACCACGTTTGCAGTCTCTCCTGGCAACAGCATACCTGCTCCTTTCGTCCTGACGCCCACCCGTGGAAAACGCCAACACGACGCCACCCGTGAGAAGCGGTCACGACGGAAAAGAGCAACTCCCGGGCCAACCAATCAAGCCCCCAAAACAGACCGGACACAACCGACAATCCAGGATCCCGTTCGTCGGATCCAAACAAATCAAACCTTGTTTCTTTTGGCAGATCGGCTAAGATGAGGCTGGCAAAATCGAGAGGGGACAACCTGCCCATGTCATCCGCATGATCCATTCCGAGTCCACGACAGATCGTCGTCCCAGGGTCGACATCCATACGGACGGAGCCTGTCGGGGCAACCCCGGCCCTGGCGGTTGGGGCGTTGTCCTGCGTCACGGGCCCCATGCCAGGCAGCTGTTCGGGTTTGCCGCGCACACCACCAACAATCGCATGGAAATGCTTGCGACCATCCACGCGCTCGTCACCCTGAAAAAAAGCTGCCAGGTCCGCCTGGTCACGGATTCCACCTACGTCAAGGATGGCATCACGCGCTGGATACACGCCTGGAAAGCACACCAGTGGCACAAAAAAGATGGCAAAGCCGTGCGCAATGCCGATCTGTGGCAGAGGCTCGATCTTCTCGCCGGTCAGCACACCGTGCGCTGGGAGTGGATCAAAGGCCACGCAGGTCATCCCGACAACGAACTGGCCGACCAGTTGGCCCGCCAGGCTATTGACATGGGTCTGAAAGGGGAGCTGCCATCCGACCCGGATGGAGCCTCCCCGGATTCTCCCCACACAACAGATCGTTTTTCTCTCACAGGAATCCACACTTAGAAGGAGGCTTCCATGTTCGAGGACCAGCTCCAGGCTGTCAAAGAGTTGTTGGAAACCGATGTTCAATTCCGGGAACTCCACCAACAACACCAGAATCTGAAAGATAAAATCGCTGAATTGGGACCGCGCAGCGTCGGTGACTTCACTGTCGAGCGTCTGAAGAAAGAGAAGCTGCTGCTCAAGGACAGAATGGCCACCATTCTCCAGCGCCACACCGAGGCACGTGTCTGACCCCTGAATCTGCTGGCTTCCCAGCGACCGGAGCCTGATCGGGGTCCGGTCGCTTGCGTTTCTCCGCCATGGTTCGCCTCGCCAGTTGTTCCGCCCGCCCATGGCCCTCAAGATGGCATCGTTTCTGCTTGTCCCTCTCCCCTTGAACGCCAGGGTAACGTTCAAACAGGATTCCATAACATAAAGATAGGCACCAGTCGGTTTTGGTGAAAATTAAAGGTCATGAACGAAAAAAGCTCAAACACGGTCTGGCACCCGGTCATGGTAACCCGACAAGAGCGGGAAAAGGGTCATGGTCACAAGGGGTTGGTCATCTGGTTTACCGGACTCTCCGGCTCCGGAAAATCCACCCTCGCCCAGGCCACGGAAGCGAAACTGTTTGAATCGGGTCTGCATACCTATACCCTGGATGGCGACAATATTCGCCATGGCCTGTGTGCGGACCTTGGCTTCTCCAACGAAGATCGCATCGAAAATATTCGCCGCATCGGCGAAGTCTCCCGACTCCTGGTCGACGCCGGTATCATTGTACTGGCCGCGTTCATCTCCCCCTTTCAATCCGACCGGCAAAGGGTGCGCAATCTGGTCGATCCGGGTACATTCTTTGAAATTTACTGCAACTGTTCCCTGGATATTTGCGAACAACGCGATGTCAAAGGTCTCTATCGCAAGGCGAGGGCCGGACAAATACCCAACTTCACCGGAATATCCTCACCCTACGAACCACCACGCACACCCGAATTGGACCTCGATACTGGCCGATTGGACATCGCCAGCTGTGTGGATCGTATTGTGACCGAAATTCGGCCGCGGATTGTCCTGTAGCCCGGAACAGGTGTTCTTCTGTCCCGAGCCAGGGGCTGGAACCACCCATGGAGGGAGTTCGGTGCAGACCGTCGACACCAGGTAGCGCCTGGAATCTTTGCCGATTGCAATACATGCGACAAGCTCTGTATAATGGCGGTGCCTGTATAAGGGGTACCTGTATGATCGGAAGGGAATGATCTCAATGATACCGATTCGCACATTGCTACTCTCTGCAGCCGCAGTCCTGATGATCGGCTTGCTGTTCCATGGTGGTAACTTTCGCGAATTGATGACGCTGGAAAATGTCTTCACCTGGGTCATCCTGGCCATCTTTTGGGTTCTTCTGGGGCAATGGTTCGAGCGCTCCCGTACCGGATCTGGATCCAGGCCGGATATCACCCGCGAGGCGCTCGACAGCAGAGAAGACGAGGGCGCAGGAGAAGAAGAGGTCGATGATATGACTGTCCCCCAGCAGGGCGCCGTTTATCACCAACTCCCCTGGCAGGTGGTCCAGCAAGGATCCTCGCTGGGCCGCTTCCATGACCTGCCCATTCCCGCCTGGATCGAAACCTCGGACGGCCGACGCGCCGAATACTCGGGCACCGTCGCCATCCAAATGCCCGAAGAGTGTCGCTGTCTGGAGTTTCCCAAACGCGGAGAGCTGATCCTGCCACCGGGTCTGGTCTACCTGATCAATCATCCAACCTGATCGCCGACTCTGTTCCCGGATCGGGACGGGTGCGCAACGGCAACGAGCGATCTCCATCCGCTTCTCCATGGAAGAGTGTCCCGGGAGGGGTTGTGTCGAAAGGGACGGCGTTGTCGGCCGGGCAGCCCTCCACAGCTCATGAACAACATGAAATGCCGTGGATCTCCACAGGATGATGATCACATGATCGAATGACAATGAACCCTACCAAACACTCCTCAACCATCGACGGGATGGAAGGTCATACTCCCGTCATGCAGCAGTATCTCTCTCTCAAGAAGGCCCACCCCGAAACAATTCTGTTTTACCGCATGGGAGACTTCTATGAGATGTTTTACGAGGATGCCAAAAAAGCGGCCGAGGTGTTGGGCATCGCCTTGACGCAACGCGGCCACTCCGCCGGAAAACCCATCCCCATGGCCGGTGTTCCACACCACCAGGCCAGAATCTACCTCAAGAAATTCCTCGACGCCGGCCACAAGGTGGCCATCTGCGAACAAATGGAACTCCCCGGCGCGGGACGCGGACCCGTCAAACGCGCCGTCGTGCGCACCGTCACTCCCGGAACTCTCACCGAAGACGACCTGCTGGATCCGCTGGCCAACAACTATCTCGTAGCCCTGGCCCTGACCGCCGCACAAAAAAACCAGCAAAACAATGAACTGGCAGTGGCCGCGCTTGACCTCTCCACGGGGGTTTTTCAGGTGGTACTGACGCGCACCCTGGATCGCACCTTGACGGAGATCTCTCTCCTCTCCCCCTCCGAGGTGATCATCCCCGAGGGTTGGGATCCGCCGGAGGATATGGCCGCCATCGGTCATCGCCTCACCCGCCGCCCCGATTGGGAGTTTGACCCGGACCACGGCACACGCAATCTCCTGGACCATTTTCAGGTTACCACCCTGGACGCTTTTGGCATCGAAGACTCCCCGGTGTGTCAGGCGGCGGCAGGCGCCCTCATCGGCTATTGTCTGGAGACCCAGAAAGGGTCTGTGCGTCACATCACCTCCCTGACCCGCATCGAACCCAACGATGTCTTGATCCTGGACGACATCTGCCGACGCAATCTGGAAATCAATACCACGCTGCACGATCGCCAACGCAAAGGCAGCCTGCTGGCCACCCTGGACCTCACCATGACGTCCCTGGGCAGCCGCCTGATGGCAGCCTGGTTGAATCGCCCCCTGCGCCAGATCGATGCCATCCACCAGCGTCAAGATGCCGTCGCCTGGCTCCTGCGGGATCCAGGCCTGCGCCTGCACCTGCGAACAGAACTGAAGGGGATCGCCGACCTGGAACGGCTCCTCTCCCGCATCACGCTGGGGCGATCATCCCCGCGCGACCTCGGCTCTCTGCGTGGATCCCTGGCTCGTCTGCCCAACCTTGCCGCCCTGCTGGACAACCCCAAGATTCCCTCCCTCCTGGCGATCCTGCTTGATAACATCAGGGGACACGAAGCCCTGCACGATCGCCTCCAGACCGCCTTGGCAGACGATCCACTCCCCACCGACCAGAAAGAGGGCAACATCATCCGCAACGGTTTCGACGCGCATCTGGACCGCCTGCGCACCACGGCCCGGGAGGGTAAATTATTGATCCAGGCCATGGAGCGGGACGAACAAAAAAAGACAGGAATCGCCCGGTTGAAGATTCAATATCATCGAACCTTTGGCTACAGCATCGAGGTAAGCAACGCCCAGCTGGAAAAAGTCCCCCATCGCTACCAGCAACGACAAACCATGACCAACGCCGTGCGCTATGTCACCGCCGAACTGAAGGAACTCGAAGAGAGTATTGAAAACGCCGAAGAGGGTCTGGTTCGCCGCGAAGAGACTCTCTGCGACGCCATCCGTCAAGATGTCGCAACACACACCGCGCCCTTGCAGGTCACCGCACGTGCCCTGGCCACACTGGATCTTCTCGCCGCCTTCGCCGAAATGGCGGAACGACACCACTATTGCCGCCCGGAGGTCCACGCCGACACCACCCTCGACATTCGCCAGGGCCGCCATCCCGTCGTTGAACTCTTCACCGACAAACCCTTCGTTCCCAACGATGCCCTGCTCGATGGCGACAATCATCGACTGATCATGCTGACCGGACCCAATATGGGCGGAAAATCTACCTGGATGCGACAGGTCGCCCTGATCACCCTGATGGCCCACACAGGCTCTTTCGTTCCGGCGCAATCAGCCCGCATCGGCCTGGTGGACCGCATCTTCACCCGGGTCGGGGCCGGGGATGATCTGGCCGGCGGACGCTCCACCTTCATGGTCGAAATGACCGAGACGGCCCATATTCTTCATCAGGCCACACACCATTCGCTGATCCTTCTGGATGAAATCGGTCGGGGAACCTCCACTCTCGATGGTCTGGCCATCGCCCAGGCCGTGGCGGAACACATCCACGATGTCATCGGTGCCCGTACCATCTTCGCCACCCATTATCACGAACTGACCGCCCTCGAACAGCATCGGTCCGGCGTGGTCAATCACACGGTGGCGGTGCAGGAGTGGCAGGAGACCATTCTTTTTCTGCACACCATCATGCGTGGCCAGGCCAACCGCTCCTATGGCATCCATGTTGCCCGGTTCGCCGGTCTGCCCCGGCAGGTCACCCAGCAGGCGGATGCCATTCTGGCCACATTGGAGGGTGATCCAGCCCATCAACTTGTGTTGCCGAACAATCTTCCCCCTGGTCAACCATCCGACCCGACTGCAGATCGATATCACACACCTGCGCCACCAACCGCCATGTTGGCAAAGAACTCGCATGATGAAAGGTCGTCGCACCCTGTCATCACCGAGATCATGGCCCTGGATACCGATTCCCTGACACCGCGCCAAGCCATGGAAACCCTCTACCGGCTGAAGGAAATGGCCGCTACCGCATAGGAGATGACCTCCTTGATCACGTCGGACACGCATCGACCACGACCACGACACAAACCAGGATCCTGGATGGTTGCCCTGTTGGTCTTTTTGGCATTTTCCTCTCTGGCGAACACGGCCATTGCCAAAGAAACGCCTTCCAAGGGCCATCCTCGCATCTGGATCTATCCCCTCGAAGGGGCCGATGGCAGCAAGGTGGATGAAGCCCAGGCCACGCGCGTCCTGAATGCCATTCATCAAGCCTTGAGCCGACTGCAAGGGTTCCAGAAACTCGATCTGGGTGTTCCGGCCTACCTCCTGCCGACGGGTGCCCCCGACCCTCGTACCAGTCAGGGGGCCACACAGCTTTCCCAGTTGGGGGCTGATTATATCGTCGGTTACACCCTGGTCCCTGGGCAAGCCGGTTTTCTCGCACTGGAACTCTATCACCCTCCCCAGTCCCGCATGGTCTGGCTGGCCCTGGCCCCTCTCGCCAACGATACCGATCTGCGCCAGGCAACCGGCCAGCTGGCTCTGCAACTGGCGGAACATCTTCAGCGCATCGACAATCATCTGCTGATTGCCATGTCGCCTTTGTCGGCTTTACAGGCCATCGCCGCCGCTCCGGCTACCGCCGCGCAAACACCTCCGCCACGTGATCCGCCCAAAGAGGATTTGCGCTACTCCATCCAGGTGGAGGCGAGTCTGGCCCCGGAACATGCCTACAATACGATCAGGTCTTTGCGCTCCCTGGGCTATGAACCCCGTCTGGAATCGGCCAAGGATGCCGATAACCACAAGTGGCACTATGTCCGCATGGGATCCTACCCTGACCGTCAGTCAGCACAAACCGCCTTGCAAGCCTTTCTGGAAAAATCAAAGCTGCCTGCTGTCCTGGTCATCGGCACCGCAGAGCAGAAAAGCGAGACAATCCCGGCGCGTTATCTGGCTCGCAACCAGGATGGCACCGCCCCCAAGAAAGGGGTTGCCGCGTCATCCCCCACCACAAGCCGGAAAAGCACGGAGAGCACCCCCCGGCAGGATGACGAAGAAGAGGCCGCAGAAAAGCCGGGCCTGTCGCCCAGAACATCCCCTGCCAGAGCCACAACTCGCCCGACATCCCGGCAGACCGTCGCCCACCAGGGTGTTGGCCACCGGGCCAGATCCGAGGCCTCGTACACCAAGGGACACCGAGGCAAAAAAAGAGGTAGTGCCGTCGGCTCGATCTTCGATATACGTGTGTCACCCAGTCAAATCCATGGCAGCCCGGACAGAGCCCTGGCATACTTGCGCAAAAAAGGCTATCGCCCCCACGTACACAAAGTGCATGATTCCAGGCATCGCCGCTGGCTTTCCGTGCGTGTTGGCCCAATCCGGGGCGCCCGTCATGCCGCCGTGGCCCTGGATGCCTTCCGGCAACGTACTGGGTTGAAAGCCACTCTGATTCCAACCACCAGGTGATCAGCCGCCAGCCATAAGGACTCTTCCATGCCTGTTTATCCCTACCGGGGCATTTTTCCTGAGATTCATCCCGCTGCCTTTGTACATCCCGATGCCGTGATCATCGGCGATGTACACATCGGAGCCGAGTCGTCCGTCTGGCCGGGAGTGGTGATTCGCGGCGATGTCAATTTTATTCGTATCGGCGAACGGACCAGCATTCAGGATGGCTCCGTGGTGCATGTTGCCCGCCCGACGGAAAGCTCACCGCAAGGATTTTCCACCATCATCGGCAACGACATCGTCGTCGGTCACAAGGTGGTTCTGCACGCCTGCCGCCTGGAAGATGCCTGCCTGATCGGCATCGGGGCCATCGTCCTGGATAATGCGACCATCGGACGGGAGTCGATCATTGGGGCTGGTTCTCTCCTGACCCCGGGCAAGGACGTCCCCGAAGGAACCATGTGGATGGGATCCCCCGCCCGGCAACTCCGCACCACCTCGGAAACCGAACGCCAGTCGATCCGCGCCACCGCCGAGAATTATCGCCGTCTGGCTGCCCAGTACCGCCTGGTGCATGGGGGACAAAGCGGCTCCGGGTCCCCACCCGCCGGGGAGTGACGCCGGATGGACAGGAGGCAACGCGAAAGAGTCCCAACGTGACACAACGACGATTGATCAGCTTTGATTGGGCCTTGAAGCGGCTTTTGCGCAGCAAGGCCAACTTTGACATCCTGGAAGGCTTCCTGAGCGAACTTCTCAAAGAAGAG
>JADGCJ010000051.1 GCA_015229045.1 Magnetococcales bacterium | reverse complement strand
AGTGTCAACCAAGTGTCAACCCCAGTGCGACAGACTGCCACCTATTGCCACAACATGTTTAACCTGGTTGCAGGAATCTCAAAGCTTTACGCGGCATTACAGGTGATTACAACGGATTTGTAATCAGCCGGTTGGGGGTTCGATTCCTCTCGCCAGCTCCAATTAGAACAAAGACTTAAGGCCACTATGAGAGTGGCCTTTTTTGTTCATTGCTACCAGGTTGCTACTTTTGGCGGGAGTTTTTTGGCAGTTGGGTAGGAGTGAATTGGTAAAAAATATGGACCTCTCCTTGCGGGGGCCAAAACGACAACATCCCAAAAAACTCGTCGCCGCCTCTTTTCTCAAATTGCAAAGTCAGATAAGTTTGCCACAGTGGGCTGTGGTGTCAATCGTTCCATGGCCCCGTTCCATGTGCCCTGTCCAATTTTGGGTATGTTCGCCAGGTCAGGAAGAGATCCACTCAATTTTAGGTGGTGTTGAGACATGAACAAAAAAGTGAAAGTTGGGATCCTGCTTTCCAAGTGGGAAGTCGATTACTGGGAGTATACACTTATCAAAGGCATTCTGGATGCCGATTTCGCAGAAGTAGTATTGGTGGTGTTTGAGGTGCCAAAGACAGAAGCAGGAACAGAAACAGGTGCTTTTTCTGGAGGTTGGATATATAAAACTTATGGATTGATAAAAAGAATTTTAAAAGCGCCATTCAAGCCGCATTTTTTATACCACCTTTACTGTTTTTCGAGAATTGAGGACTTTATAAAAAAACGCCTGAGAAAACCGAATGCCTTTGAAAAAGTATCCATCAAGGATATTCTTGAAAATGTTCCGATTATTAACGTGACACCAGAAAGATCTCTAAAATTTTCCGACTATATAGCAGACGCCGACTGCAAACTGATCATGCAATATCAACCGGACATGCTGCTGAGGCTGGCGTTTCGGATTTTGAGGGGGGGCATTTTGACTGCTCCACCTTGCGGCATATGGAGCTTTCACCATGCTGACAACTCGATTAACCGTGGAGGCCCTCCAGCAATCTGGGAAATTTTGCTTAATCAGCGCGTCTCTGGTATAACCCTTCAAATCATCACTGAATCTCTGGATGGAGGGCAGGTTCTGGAACGGGTTTTTCTAACGACAAACGCTCCGTTTGCGATCAGAAACTATAATAAGCTACTCATGAATTCCACGCCTGTACTCCTGCGGCAACTTCGGAATCTTTCGACGTTGGGCAACAAGGCGTTCATGGAGCGCGTTCGACAGTGCAACCCCATTCGGTTTTACAGCAAACCCCTTTACCGTTCACCCACCAACGGGGCCATGGCGATCGGAGTGATACGTGCCTATGGTTCCTTCATCTGGAAGAAATATTTCGAAAGCTGGGTTGAAAAAAAACAGTGGTTCTTGTTGTATAAGATCCAGAATTCAGTCGCAACCTCGTTTTATCAATTCAAGGAGATCGTTCCTCCTTCAGATCGTTTCTGGGCTGATCCTTTTGTTGTCCATAAAGACGGTCTCTATTATGTCTTCTTTGAGGAAGTGACTTTTTCAGACAATAAGGGTCGCATCTCTATGTTGACAATTGATGAGAATGGGAATGTCAGTGATGCCATGCCTGTTCTTGACCTGGATCAGCATCTTTCCTACCCATCGATCATTGAACATGGTGGGTATTACTACATGCTTCCCGAAACCAACCAGACAAAAATGGAGCTGTTCCGTTGTGAGTCATTCCCGGATCGGTGGGAACCATGCGCCGTTCTGTTTGACAAAACACCTTTTGCTGATCCTTCACTCTATTTCCATGATGGTTACTGGTGGTTGTTTGTTACAGAATTGGTGAATTATACCGGCATAGGCGACACCCTCTCTGTTTATTATCGAAAAGAGCTTCTCTCAGGAGAATGGACTCCTCATCCCATGAACCCCGTTGTTTGTGATCCAAGAAACGCACGTTCTGCGGGTCAGATATTTTTACACGATGGGCGTATCTATCGCCCATCACAGGACTGCTCGGAACACTATGGCTACGGGATTACACTCAACGAAATCGTAACGCTGAACTCAGAAGTATATCACGAACGGGTTATAAGTCGTGCCACACCGGATTGGCGCAAGGGGCTTGTCTCCTGTCATACGTTCAATTTTTGCGGAAAATTAACCATTATTGATGCGGAACGAATAAAATATTTCAAGAGGTGAACTCTCCCCACCGTGAGTGGTTCTCCACAGGGTGATTTTGTCTCCATGGGCACCTTGGTTGCGTGTGGATAGCCCCCTGGTGTCAGCGGTGGTGTGAGAGTGTTGCAAAAAAGGGGGTTTAAAAATGTATCCCTCACACCACCGTGATTTCCGGAGCATAAATTGAAACTGGAGTTACATCGTGCCTGTCTTCAGAATCTTGGTGTAGCCCGCCTTGAAGGAGACGTCAACCTTGGCTCCCCCATCTGTGCTCAACTCGATGCCGGGGATGGCATTGGCCGCACCGGACATCCCTTTGGCAACACCCCAGGAGAGGCCGAGCCCGCCCCCCGCTCCGAGAGCGCCCGCAATGCCCAACCCGACAGACCACCCCTCGTTGTCAGCGATCGTGCCTGGCTGCCACACGATGCCGCTACCCGGAACCGTCGCCTCTGATTCAACCGTGGCACCCAGGGAACCACCCGTGTACGACATGATGGCGTAAGTGTATTTGCCATTGGTCGGCTGGACATTCATGATCAGCGCAACTTCGCCATCAACACCGGCGATAAGCCCCACCGAAGCGCCGCCCAGGGGAATACCCCACGAAGAGTTGACGACATTGCTGGGAATGTTGGACCCTGCCGTGCCAGCCGCCAGTTTGAGTTTGGCAGCCAGCAGCTTCATGTCGGTGGCTGCCTGGGCGGTAATCTGGCCGGTTGGAATCGCCCGCTTGATACGGTTCAGGGCAGCCTTGCCCTCGTCATCCAAATTTCTCAAGCCGGTTTGCAGGTTGGTCAAGATCGTCTTGTTGGCGCTGAGAAATTTACCAGCCGTTGCGCGGAACAGGGCCTCGAGAGCGGCAGTGAGGGACGATTTGACAAAGTTGACAGAGGCGTTGTACCCGGATTGCACCGTGCTGGCGGCTGAAGAGTAGGTCGACTTGGCGGTTGTGGCGAGAGCTTTCGCTTCATCCTTGGAGACGTTTGCCACGGTGTTGGCAGCGTTGGTGACCGCATTGCCGACCGTGTTGGCGGTGCTGGTTGCCGTGTTGCCGACTGTATTGGCGGCATTTGTTGCCGTGTTGCCGACTGTGTTGGCAGCTTTGGACACGCCATGCTCGATCTTGTCGAACAGACCAGCCTGAGCCGCAGGCGGTGCCGCCAGCATCGTGGCAACTCCAAGCAGCAGGACTTTACCCGAAACAGCAAGATTTTTTTCGATGGTGATCATATTTATTCTCCCGATTGCGTCAGACGACGTGACCATTCAGTGGTTGAGGGCGCTACGCCCTGTTTTCATGTTCACGACGTATAACTGACTTCAGGGTAAATAACTACCTGAAACTGACCATGGTCTTGATAAGATGTTAACAAGAGGTTTATGAGATGTTGGCACACGTACTATCTCGTCGCTCACTCGTTGTTGCCTCGCATCCACCTTGATCTGGAATTGGAATAAGCCAATCCCAAACGATTCCAAGTGTTTCACAGAAATTTTTCCACTTCCGGATCAACGGGAGGTGGTTCGTGAATGGGCAGGGAGAATTCAATCTTGACCCCTCCCTCGGGACGGTTTTCAGCATGAATGGCTCCATTATGAGCTTGCAAAACCGCCCGTACAACGGCAAGCCCCAAACCCACACCGCTCATCCCGGTTCGCGATTTGCCATGGACAAATTTTTCAAACATGGACTCCTCCGTTCCCGGGGGAAAACCGGGACCGTTATCCGTCACATCGACAATCACCTGCCCCTCTTTCACATAGGCGTCGATGTCGATCCGGCTGCCCGCAGGAGTGTGCCGGGCGGCATTTTCCAGCAGGTTGCAAAAGACACGCTCCATCATCATGGCGTCCATTTCCAACAGGGGCAGCCCATCGTCAATGTTGATCCGCACCTCGCAGCCTTCCAGTACGAGAGCACTGGTCTTGATGGCCGAACCGATCACCTCCTCCAGAAGTTGCCACTCCTTGTGGAGTGTCACATGGTCCGTTTGCAGGTCGGCCATATCTAACAGTTTGTCGATATCGGACAGAATCAGGCGCACCTGTCTGCGCATGGTGTTCAGCAAATCCATGTGGGTGGCAGACAAGGGGGGAGAACTCAACTGCATGGCATCGGCGATACCGGCCATGGCAGCAACCGGGGTGCGCATGTCATGAGAGAGGCTGGCCAATAAGGCGTTGCGCAGACGTTCCGATTCGGCAAGCAACGTGGCCTGTTGCGTTCTGGCTGCATATTCCAGCCGTTCCAAAACCACACCTATGAACGTCACGCAGGTTTTCAGCAAGGATTCCTGTTCGGATGACAGTTCCCGGTTGGCGTTGTTCTGGCTTAAAACAAGAATGCCGTGAATCCTCGTACCACCCCGCAGAGGGATGTAAATAGCGGTTGCATCCTGTTGAAACATACTGTTTTGATTGGGAATGTTCTCCATGTCGAACACTCCCTGTGCCAAGTCGAGGTCCAGGTTTGCGTTCGTTGTCAAGCCGGTTGCACCCCTGTCCAGGTCCAGGGGGGATAACTTGCCCGCTGCATCTGCCATGAGGATGGTTCCCTGGGCATCGAAGTTGACCTTGATGAAACGACGACATGGGATAACGATTTGCACGGTGGAGACGACGCCTGTCAGCTCGCTGGCCAATTCGTATAGGGAAAGGATACGGCGTTCGCGATTCTCGGCAACAATGATCTGAGCGTGCAGTCCGGTCGTCAGACGGGTCGTGATCAGGGCAATCAGCAACATGAACCCGAGAATCAACAAATACTGGGGATTGATGATGGCAAACGACGCATAGGGAGGAACGAAGTAGTAGGCAAACGCTGCAATACTCAGGAAGGAGGCCAGAATCGATGCACGGCGCCCCAGTTTGATCGCCACCAGGAACACCAGGAGCAGATAGACCATGAGGACGTTGGCCAGGAGAAGGTAATCCTGGGACGCAATCAGCAGGAGCGTTGTCAATCCGACCAGAGCCACAGACCAGAACTCCCCCCTGATCCTGGTCAAAGGCAACATGACAGCCGACAACAGAGCAATGACTGATGCCAACGCAACAGCAACCGGAGCTGGCATGCGTATCCACTCCTTTTCGGTGGGCGGTTTGGTTGATCGACTTCATGCAGAAGTGCCAGAACGGGCTCTGCCCACACCTGCTTCAAGGATTTTTGGTCCGGCTTCTCGGTCGTTGGCAAAACGCATCGTTAAAACGCCGGGGGGTATCCGTGGACTCAACGGGCACCCTTTCCGGAGAAGATATGCCAGGCTTGATTCATGAAGCCCTCGGTGTCATGGTACGGATACCCCATGCAAAGGCGTGGGGTGCCAGCCCATGAGGAGCAGCATGACCAGGAAACCGATGACATAGCCGAGTGGTACATGCCAACCGTGACGTATCCACGAGAAGACCGACTTGGCTTCCGGCATGGTGTTGGCCAGTGCAACCCCCGCCGACGAACCAAACCAGATCATGGAGCCGCCAAAACCGACCGCATAAGCCAGCAGACCCCAGTCGTATCCACCCTGTTTGATGGCCAGAGCAGTCAGGGGAATGTTGTCGAAAAACGCCGAGACAAATCCCAACGCCAGGGAAACCTGCCAGGAAGCAGGAGGAAGTTTCTCCACCGGCATCAGGGAAGCACAGGCGACCAAAGCCAACAGGAAGAGGGATCCTTTGGCTGTCGTTGGCAGCAGTTGCCAGTTGGGGGTGCGCCACGGTGTGCTTGCCAACAGGGCTACCCAAACCGCCACCCCGATGAAGGGAAATCCATCTGCTATGGAGGAGAGGTACAGATTGACCGTGACATTGGTAACGATGGCGGTGATCAGGACGAAAAGGACAATGCCCACCCGTGCCCTGTCAACAGGATCCTTGTGTCCGGAATCGACGACGAGGTCGGCATGTCTGGCCTGCTGCATGGATGCAGGAATGCCGACAACCACCATGGCAACGGAGGATGCCACATAGGCGGGCAGAACGTGCACCGGCTCGACTCCGGCGATCCACATCATCGTCGTTGTGGTATCGCCGACAACGCTGCCAGCTCCCCCGGCATTGGCGGCAGCCACAAGTGCGGCCACATATCCGATGTGTACACGACGGTCATAGACAGACCAGGCGATGGTTCCTCCAATGATCGCTGCGGCAATGTTATCCAGGAAACCCGAGAGGAGAAAAGTCAGCGACAGCAAAACAAAACCCCCCATCCATCCGGCAGGCATGAGGCGAGGAATCAACAGGGGTACCCGGCTGCGTTCAAAGTGATCCGCCAGCAGGGCAAAACCCACCAGCAGGCAGAAAAGATTGGCCAGTATGACCCATTCGTGGCCCAAGTGAGAGATCAGTCCGGCCAAACCGGCACCATGTTTGAAGCCGGTGACCAGAAAATTGTAACCCAGAATGATTGTCAAACCACTCAGAGCCACCTGCAAAGTGTATTTGTGAAACAGGGCAACCCCGATCAGGGTGGTGCCCAACAAAATATAATCCAAAGGTATGCCAACAACGACCGGGCCATCGATCCGTGTGAATGCCCAGACATCTGCGGGAAACAATGTGCATACAGTTGCGCCAAGAGCGAGTCTTTTCACCTGAATCCACTCCTTTCGTTCCGAGGGAAAAAGAGAACGGGATCGTATCAGTTCCGGGTTAAAACCACCACCCGCTCATGACGACTCCTCGTTTGATCTCCATGATGGCCAGGGTGCCGATCAGCAATCCCAGGGCAAGAGAGAGACGACGGCGTCCGAGGTGATCGAGCACACTGGAAGCATAGCCAAACGCCAACATGGTTGGCACGGTACCCAGAACAAAGAGCGCCATGACCAGTATGCCCCCGAGAGGTGACCCCGTGGCCGCAGCCTTGGCTTGAAAGGCCCAGTGCATGCCGCAGGGCAGCAGGCCGGTCAGTACACCCAGGGGAAAAGTACGCCACGGAGATTGACAAGAGAGCCATGGTGCCAACCGTCGCACCAACCAGCCACTCCCTCTTCCGTCCCCTGTCAGGACAACCAGACCCAGGGCTTCCATCGCAAACAGGAGCATCAACAAACCAACCCCCAGGTGCAGCGAGCCGGCCATGCCGGTCAAACGACTGGAAACCGCGAGCAAAGAGCCGATCCAACCTGCCAGGGCACCGATGGTCAGATAGGTCAGCATACGCCCGAGGTGGTAGAGAATGTGGGGCAAAAACCGATGCCAATGCCCAAGTGAGGAGGTTGCATGACCACCCAGGGAGCAGGCCGCCACCAAGCCACCACACATGCCTAGACAGTGGCCCGAACCCAGCACACCCCCCATGAAGATCAATCCCCAATCCAGTTCTGTCGACATCATGGCTGTCTCGTGTCTCGTTTGCAGGGGTCGGAGGTTTGTGTCGGAGAGCGGATCTGCGACGGATGAGCGTGTTGCGGGTCGGTCGGGAGGATAATCTTCCGGTTCGTCCGGGGGAGGTTGTGATCGGTGCCGATTTCAACGAAAATGACCGACCATGGATGCAGCATTGAGCCACTATCTGGACGTTGGTCGTCAGGCCGTTTTGGAGGCGGGGCGGATCATTCGCGCAGCGCGGGAAGGAAAAGATGCCGAAACCTCCTGCAAGCCCGATGGTACACCCAACAGCTCCGGAAACCAACAAGCCGAAGTGCGGGTCGTCGAACTCCTGCTGGCGGCTTTTCCCGAACACCGTTTCCATGGTGAGCTGACGGGAAAGGTGCAAAAGGAGTCGCAGACGCCCTTTCTCTGGGCCTTCGATGCCATTGATGGCGCCTGGGCCTATTGCAACCACGAAACGACCACCTGCACGGTCCTGGTTCTTCTGGAAAAAAGTCGTGCCGTGCTGGGACTGGTCTACAATCCCTTCACCGGGGAGCTGTTCGAGGTTGCACGGCAAGGAGGGGTCTTGGTGAACGGTCGTCCCTTGCCCCTGGTGCGCCCGGCGAACCTGGCCAAAGGGGTTCTCAACTACCAGATACCCCGCTGCATGCGTGAAGAGATCGACGCCATCCTTGATCTGTGGTCGGATCGCAAGGTAGGACGGGTGCTCTGCACGGGAGGGTCGCCGGTCTACGCCCTGGCGCGTGTGGCGCAGGGAAGTTATGCAGCCACCGTTCTGGCTCCCACGCATACCCCGGCCATGCCCTGGGACTTGACTGCCGGTACCTTGCTGGTGGAAAAGGCCGGTGGCCGTGTCACCGATCTGCAAGGCAATCCCATCCAGCCCTTGACGCATACCGGCTGGCTGGTGGCAGGAACATACAAAAAAATTCACACGGAAACCCTGGATCTGTTGCAACGCTACGGCCTGGGGCTGAATCGTTGAAAGGTGATCCGGAACCTTTGCCGATTTGCTGCGACCACCTGTAAAAAAGCTGCTTTCGTGCGTGATTGGTTTTGCCTGGACGCGCCGGATTCGTTAGACTGTGGCCGAGGGACGGAAGCGGGGTGGAAGGGTGGGGTTTCGGCAGGCAAGAGCGTACCTATGCGGAAATGACCATGAAGAGAGTGGAAATATTGGCTCCTGCCGGCAATCTGCCCTCCTTGAAGGCGGCTGTGGATCATGGCGCCGATGCCGTCTATTTCGGCTTTGGCAACGCCACCAATGCCCGCAATTTCGAGGGACTCAATTTTACCGAAAAAGAGGCCGCTGCCGGTATCGCCTACGCGCATGCCCAGGGTGTCAAGGCCAACATAGTCCTCAACACCTTTCCCCAGTTTGACGATCCCGGCATCTGGTATCGAACCGTCGATCTGGCGGCCAAACTCGGCGCCGATGCCATCATCCTGGCCAACCTGGCCCTCCTGAAGTATTGCCGGGAGCGCTATCCGCAGTTGCCCATCCATTTGTCGGTGCAGGCCTCGGCGAGCAACCATGCGGCCATCAACTTTTACCAGCGCCATTTTGCCATCAAGCGGGTCATCCTGCCCCGGGTGCTGACGGTTGGCGAGATTCGCGCCCTCAAGGAACAGGTGGATGTGGAGCTGGAGGTGTTTGCCTTCGGTGGCTTGTGTGTCATGGCCGAGGGGCGCTGTTATCTCTCTTCCTATGTGACCGGCGTTTCGCCTAACATCGAGGGAGTTTGCTCTCCGGCACGTGCGGTGCGGTTTGACAACAGCCATGACAAACTGCAAACCCGCCTCAACGGCCTGCTCATCGCCCAATACGCTCCCGGCGAAGAGGCCGCTTATCCTACGGTTTGCAAAGGACGTTTTTCTGCAAACGATCAAATCTACCATGTCATGGAGGAGCCAGGATCGCTCAACATTCTGGAAATGCTGCCCGAGGTGATCGCTGCGGGCGTGGCCAGCCTCAAGATTGAAGGTCGCCAACGCACCAAATCTTATGTCGCCACTGTCACCCGGACCATGCGTCAGGCCGTAGACGCCTACTATGCCGACCCGGACCATTTTCGGGCCAAACCAGGCTGGCTCAAAACCCTGAACGCCACCTCCGAAGGGACGACCTATACCCTGGGAACCTACCAGGAGAACTGGCAATGATGGACTGTTTTCAGGAGCTTTGGAGGTCATGAAAATCGCCATCGGCCCCGTTTTATACGAATGGGGAAAAAAGGGGCTGCGCGATTTTTACCGGCGCATGGCGGAAGAGTCGGCAGCGGATATTCTCTACATCGGGGAGGTGATCTGTTCCAAACGCAACCATCTGACGCCCGACGATATGGCCCGTCTGGCCGAGGAGCTGCGCTCCACCGGCAAGGAGATTGTTTTTTCCACGCTTGGCCTGGTCATGACCGAGGAGGAACAGGTCTATGTGCGCCAGGTGGTGCAGCAGGCTGTTGCTCTGGGTATTCTGTTCGAGGCCAATGACATGGCCGGCGTGGCCATCGGCGAAGGTCACCCGATGGTGGCCGGACCCCATATCACGACCTACAACCCGGAGACCCTCGACTTTCTGGCTGGGGTTGGGGTGCGACGCATGGTGGTGCCGGTGGAGCTTTCGCAGGCCATGATCGCCGGCATCATTCGGCAGAGTCGGACGCCGGTGCAGGTCGAGGTGTTTGCCTATGGTCGACTTCCCCTGACTTTTTCTGCCCGCTGCTACACGGCACGGGCTTTCCGCCTGCCTAAAGCCAACTGCCAGTACAAATGCGGCGAGTTTCCCGACGGCATGGTCATGAAGACCCAGGATGGAGAACCCTTTCTGAACATCAACGGCATTCAGACCCTCTCGGAGCGGCTCGTCAATCTGGTCGGCGACGTGGAGGAGTTGGCATCCACCGGGGTGGAGATCGTGCGTCTTTCGCCCCAGAGTCGTGATATGACCGCCATCGTCAACATCTGGCAGGAGCGTCTGGCGGGCCGGATGGACGCCATCGAGGCCTTGGCCCGCCTGCGTGACATCAACCACAACGAACCCTTTTGCAATGGCTACTACCATGGCCGGGCCGGTCTGGATTTTGTCGATCCAGCGGTTCGACACGCGACACAGGGCGAATGAAGCATCGGCTTCGGGAGAGCGACTCATGCAACTCGACAACAATCTGATCGATCAAATCACCCAGAATGTCCTGGGCATTTTTGAAAAGGTCGGGGCCACGCGCGATGAACTCCATCGCCGGGTCCATGACGCCGTCAAGGATGCCATCGTCCATTTCGATATTGTGACGCGGGACGAATTTGATATAACGGCTGAACTCCTCAGCAAAACCCGCGTCAAAGTGGAGGCCATGGAGAAAAAAGTTGCCGAATTGGAAAAACTCCTTGCCATCAAAGGGGATGTTGATGCAACCGCAGATGCCCAGACCGCATCCGCGCCGGAAAAGAGTGTTTGAAAAATCACCAGACTGACCAGGGAGAAAGAGTCATGCGCAAGGCCTATCTGGCCGGGACGTGGGTGGAGACAGGCAAGAGCCAGGATGTCCTGAATCCCTACAACGGTGAAGTGGTCGCCCAGGTGGCCCAGTGTACGCCGTCGGAGATCGATCGTGCCCTGGATGCGGCCGTAGCCGCGCTGGAGGAGACACGCCGTCTGGAACCCTATCAACGCGCCGATGCCCTGTGGTTCGTCGTCAATCGGCTCCAGGAGCGCCACGAAGAGTTTTCCCGTCTCCTCTCCCGGGAGAACGGCAAGACCCTGGCCGAATCGCGGCTGGAGCTGTCCCGGGTCGTTGCCACCTTTGAGATTGCCGCCGGTGAAGCCACCCGCATTCAGGGTGAAGCCTACGATCTGGGCATCAACCCCATGGGTGCCAAACGGCGTGCCCTGGTCAGGCACTATCCGGTGGGCGTGATCTCGGCCATTGCCCCTTTCAACTTTCCACTCAATCTGGCGGTGCATAAAATCGCTCCGGCCATGGCCGCCGGATGCCCCGTAGTGCTGAAACCCGCCTCCAAAACACCGCTCACCTCCCTGTTGCTGGCGGAGATCATCCAGGAGTCCGGCTGGCCTCTGCGCGCCTTCTCGGTGTTGCCGTGCGATCGTGCGGCCGGACAGATGCTCGTCGAGGATGAGCGGATCAAGCTCCTCTCCTTCACGGGTTCCCCCGAAGTGGGTTGGAAAATGAAGCGCGACGCCGGCAAGAAGAAAGTGGTCCTGGAGCTGGGCGGCAATGCCGGTCTGGTTGTCGATCGGGATGTGCGGGACTGGGATTGGCTCATTGCGCGGGCAATCACCGGGGCTTTTTATCAATGTGGACAGGTGTGCATTTCGGTGCAGCGCATCTTTTTGCACCAGGAGATCATGGGGGAGTTTCGTGCCCGTTTCAAAGCCGCCGCCGAGGCCCTGAAAATCGGCGATCCCCTCGACGAGACCACCACTCTCGGACCCATCATCGACCGGGCCAACCGGGATCGTATCCTGGCCTGGATCAGCGAAGCCCTGGATCAGGGGGCCAAACTGGTCACCGGCAACACTGTTGCGCCCGTGGGCACGGGCAACAGCCTGAGCGCCACCATTCTGGAAGAGGTCGACCCCTCGGCGCGTGTCGCCGCCGATGAGGCTTTTGGTCCGGTGGTCACCCTTACTCCGGTCAGCAACATGACGGAGGCTTTCGCGCTGGTCAACACCTCGCGTTTTGGTTTGCAATGTGGTGTTTTTACAAACGATTTCAATACGGTCATCCAGGCTCTGGACACCCTGGAAGTGGGGGGTGTCATCCACAACGATGTTCCCTCCTTCCGCGTGGACAGCATGCCCTATGGCGGTCTCAAGGATTCAGGCCTCGGTCGCGAAGGGATTCGCTATGCCATGCGCGACATGCTGGAGGAACGGGTTTTGGTCTATCGGATTTGAAAGGCAAGTACCGCCGAGGAGGTTTTCCCATGACCCTGGCTGAGCAGGTTTACGAGCGTGTCCGAAATCTCCCCGAGAGCAAGGTGGCGGAGGTGTTGGATTTTGTTGATAATTTGGAAAACGACACCCAATTGCCGACCTCTGGATCCCAAAAAAAACGTCCAATTTCGGAGTGGTTGGATCCCATCCATATCGAGAACTGGGATGACAATATTGATTTGAGTCGGGAAGCCATGTATGGCGACGAGGGACGGTGATGTTCTATTCCTTGATTCCAATGTTCTTGTCTATGCCAGCGTGGACAACTCTTTGCGACATGCCGAATGTGTAGCATTCCTCCAAAGACAGGAGGATGCAGGTGTGCAGTTGGTGATCAGTCGGCAGATATTGCGTGAATTCATGGCTGTGTTGTCCCGGCCGCAACCCTCTCGTCCGCCCTTCCCTGTGCATGACATTGTCTCTCTTGTAGCTACGTTTCGGCATGAATGGAGAGTTTTTGATGAGACGGAAAAGGTTGGTGACTGGCTGTTGAGTCTTGTTGCTGAGATACCCTGTGGCGGCAAACAAATCCATGACGCCAACATTGTTGCCACCATGTTGGCCTATGGCATCACAACTTTGGCCACCTATAACGTCGCCGATTTTCGCCGCTTCGGGGGTCATATTCGTTTGGTGACACCGGGGGAGGGGGGAAGCAGTAAAACGTAACTGCCCAGGTAACCCCTTCCGAACCCAAGGATATGACTGTTGTATGGGGGTTCCTGGACGATTATGTCTCTCTTTGAATTTAAAAATGGTTGCGTTGTTCCCGCAGGGCAGCGAAAAGGTTTTGCGGTGCCTCATGACTGGCCCCGATTTTGGCGGCGAAGAGGGGATCGTCGCAGCGTAAAAAGGGGTTGAATCGTCTCTCCCATGACAACTCGACCGGCAAGGTGGGCGTTGCGTTGTCCATCATACGGCAGACCGACTCGAACTGTTGTTGCAAATCCACATTGTCCGGCTCCAAGGATTGGGCAAAGCGCAGATTACTGAGTGTGTACTCATGGGCGGGAAAAAGACGGGTCTGGTCGGGAAGCGAACGAATCTTCAAGAGGCTGTGCCACATCTGCCCGGGTGTCCCCTCGAAGAGACGACCACAGCCATAGCGAAACAGGGTATCGCCAACAAAGAGGGCGTCAGCGACCCGATAAACGACATGGCCGGACGTATGGCCAGGGGTCTCCATGACCTGAGCTTGAAGATTGCCCAGAGGGATCGTATCGTTATCTCTAACGAGAATCCCCACGTTGGGCAGCCGGGATGCATCCTTGCTGGCGCCTATGACCTGTGGGGAGTGACCTGCGCAAAGTGCCGAGACACCGCCCGTATGATCGGCATGATGGTGCGTCAATAAAATGTGCGAAAGACGCAGGGAACGCTCCGCCAGGAAACGATCGACAGGCGCAGCGTCGCCCGGATCGACGACAGCCACGCTGTCTGGTCCCGTGGGAAAAATCCAGATATAGTTGTCCTTGAAAGCGCCTACTGAATAAACCGGCAGATTAATTGCATCCATGCTCCCTCCTGGGCCAACGATGAGCGGGGATCCCTTCATACCATGAACCTCGATGCCATTCGACTGCAAAATTGGTATGCCACGGTTCAGGGGCGCGCCGTTGCTCGTTTGGTCGGGGGGAGCCTGGAGCAGTGGATGCGGCCAAGTGTTGCCGGATGTACGTTTGGCTTCGGTTTTGTCCAACCCTATATGGAATATGTCATTTCGGGTCGGGAGGGTTCGTTTGGTGCCGCACCGGCGGAAATGGGCGTGCTCCCCTGGCCCAGTGGTTCGGCCAATCGCGTGTCTCTGGTACGCCCCAACGCCCTGCCTTATCCCGATGGCTGTTTTGATCGGGTGTTCATGATTCACCTTCTGGAGGGGACAGAGTCCCCGCGAGAGACGTTGCGCGAAGTGTGGCGGGTCATGAAGCCGGGAGGGCGTTTGTTCATCGTGGCGCCCAATCGGGGCGGGTTCTGGGCGCGGCGCGATACGACCCCCTTTGGTTGGGGACAGCCCTATTCGCCGCGTCAGATCCGGGAACTGCTGGAAGCGTCGTTTTTTGTCCTGCGTCAAGCCAAATTTGCTTTGTTCATGCCCCCTCTCACCGGACGACGCATCCTGCGTTCGGCGTCGGCCTGGGAAAAGATCGGCGATCGTTGGTTTGCCCGTTTTGGGGGTGTCATCCTGAGCGATGCGGAAAAAGTGGTCCACGCTGTGACTCCCCTGTTGGAAAAAACTTATCATATTCGCCAGAGCAGCAGGATCGTTCTTCCCCTGGCTGGCAATCGCGGTACCGTCAACTCAAGGAGGAGAGAGCATGACTGATGCCTACCTGATCAACCGATTCATGGATGAGCTCCTGGTGGAACATGGTCTGTCGGCCAATACGTTGGAGGCCTACCGCCAGGACTTGGAGGGGTTGTCCGCTTTTGTGGCCAAACGAGGATCGGGTCTGCTCCTGGCAGACCGGGAGACGCTGCTTTGTTATCTCAGCGATCTGACGGGACGGGACATGGCTGCCAGTTCGGTGGCGCGCAAGCAGTCGGCATTTCGGCGTTTCTATCGCCATCTGGTGCAACGCGACGAACGGGAGGATGATCCGACCCATTTGCTGGATTCGCCCCAACTGCAACGCCATTTGCCGCAAATTCTGAACGAAGAGGAGGTGGAATCCCTCCTGAATGCACCGGATCGCAGCACCGATCTGGGGTTGCGCGATGCCGCCATGCTGGAACTGCTCTATGCCACGGGGTTGCGGGTCTCGGAGTTGATTTTTCTGGAGACGGACAGCATCGAGCCAGGATTCGGCTTTGTGCGGGTGATCGGCAAGGGGGACAAGGAGCGTCTGGTGCCGGTCGGCGAGGCGGCTCTGGATATTGTAGAGAGATATCGTCAATCGGCGCGTCAGGTTTTGTTGGGGAGCAACAAGACCCGTGCCCTTTTTGTCACGGCGCGGGGCGGACCGATGACCCGGCAAAATTTTTGGTATGTCATTCGGCGTCACGCGGTCATGGCGGGGATTGCCAAACCCCTGTCACCACATCTCCTTCGGCACTCTTTTGCCTCGCATCTGCTCAACCATGGCGCCGATCTGCGTGCCGTGCAGATGATGCTCGGCCACGCCGACATCTCCACAACCGAAATCTATACCCATCTGGCCCAGGACCGCTTGAAAGAGATCCATCGGCAGCTGCATCCCCGGGCTTGATTGATCTCCCCACTAGCTGCGGGGCACCGTCCGGAGTTTTGCCAAGTCCGTCGACAACTCGATCAATTCGATCGCAGGGAGCTTTTTCCCGAAACACGCACGGCCTGCAAAGAGGGCATCAGCACGTCCAGGGCTTGTCGCATGATGGCATTGGCCTCCTCCACGGAGGTGGTGCTGTCCCGTTCCGCGATCATCAGCCGGTCCCATCGATCCAGGGGGTTGCCGGTCCAGATGTGAAAGTGATGCCCCAGTTGCTTCCAGTGGAGAACTCTGGGCGATGCACCATACATGATCTCCCGGACCAGAGAGAGGAGAGGATCCTCTTTTTTCGTACACTCCGGACAGGAGATATAATGCTCGCAGGTGTGGGAGTTCCAAAATGCCACGATACGCACATCCATGAGGGGTGCCAGCCAATCCGTGAAGAGATCGAGAAGGGGCTCCACCCCGGTCACTCCGGTCAGCAAACCTTGCAGTACCTCGGGATGGAACGGCTGTCGCGTGACGTGTGGCAAAGGAAAACAGGCACCTGGATCCGAATCGGTTTGCTTTTCAAGGTTCATTTTCCCGGCCCCGCGTCAAGGGTTGGAAACAGGGTTTTTGTGACGGCCAAACTGACGGGATCCAAGCGATTTCCATGCCAGGGGATCTGTCTTTGCCGTGAAAGTCGCGCAGCGACGCTCTGACCGGAGGGTGGAGGGAGGCTTTCCCCATCCGAGAGGGTTGGCTGAAAAATATCGCCGGAACAATCGTGCCGGATTGCGGTGGAAACGAATGGATGTTATGGATTAATCCGGATCCGGAAATGTGCGGGGTTGTGGTGTGATGCGTTGATCTGGCACATCGGCGGGGGATTTTTCGATAAGGGATCTGCATGAAGATTCGTTGGTTGGAGAGATGGGGTGTTTTGGGGCGTATCGGTTTGGTTTTGTTCTCTTTATGGCCTGGTTTTGTTCGGGGGGGAGAGGATAGGGCACCCCTTGATCGCCTGCAAGCTTTTCTCAATGGATTAAAAAACATCGATGCGGATTTCACCCAGAGGGTCTCCGATCCCGCCAATGGCAAGACAACTGACTACATGGGCAGGTTTACTGCCATGCGCCCGAATCTGTTCCGGTGGGACTACCGAACCCCCTATGTGCAGTTGATCGTTTCGGATGGGCAATGGATCTGGCACTATGAACCGGAGCTGCGGCAGGCCACCCGGGTGTCGGCCAGCCAGATGGAGAAAACGCCGGCCGGGTTTCTGATCGCCGGCAAGCGGGTCGAGGAGACCTTCAGCTGGAAAGCCGTCCCCGATCCGGACTGGAAAACCCCGGCCGTGGTTTTGCGTCCGCGCCAGCCGGACAGCAATTTCCAGGAGATTACAGTCACCCTGGATCCGGGGGGGGAACAGATGCGCAACATGGTCGTGGTGGATAACCTGGGTAACCGTTCCCATTTCACCTTCCAGGATATGCGCCAGAAACGAACCATGGAGACGCTGGGTTTCCATTTTGTGCCCCCCGCAGGCGTGGATGTGGTCACGGAGTAGAGGGAGATTGATCATGCCATCATTCGATATTGTCTCGAAGGTGGGTTTGCAGAAGGAGATTGGTCATGCCATCATTCGATATTGTCTCGAAGGTGGATTTGCAGGAGGTGGACAACGCCGTCCATCAGGTTGCCAAGGAGATTGGCAATCGCTTTGATTTCAAGGGATCGAAGAGTCGTGTGGAGCGGGAAGAGTCGGTGATCAAACTGACGACAGAAGATGAATTCAAACTGGAACAGATCCTTGATGTTTTGCGTGGAAAATTTGTACGCCGCCAGGTGGACCCGAAGTCCCTCGACTTTGGCAAGATCGAGCCGGCTTCGGGAGGCATGGTCCGCCAGCTGGTCACCATTCGCCAGGGTATCGACAAGGATCTGGCCAGAGAGATCGTCAAGAGAGTGAAAGAGTCCAAGATCAAGGTCCAGGTGGCCATTCAGGGTGAGGAGGTTCGCGTTTCCGGCAAGAAGCGCGATGACCTGCAAGATGTCATCACCTTGTTACGCAAAGAGGATCTTGGTCTGCCCCTCCAATTTGAAAATTTCCGGGATTGATGACGATGTCGGGTACGAACGACCGGAAGATCGGCATGATTTCTCTGGGATGCGCCAAAAATCTGGTCGACAGCGAGTTCATGCTGGGCCAGTTTCTCGACCAGGGGTATCAACTCACCAACGACCCTCGACAGGCCGATATTCTGGTCGTCAACACCTGCGCCTTCGTCGCCGAGGCCGAGGCCGAGTCCCGCGAGGCGATTCGTGACATGCTGGCCATCAAGAAAGAGTATCCGACGAAGCGGATCGTGGTGACCGGGTGTCTCTCGCAGCGTTATGGCGAGCGGCTGGTGGAAGATCTGCCAGGGTTGGATATCATCCTTGGCTCGGGGCAGTATCAGCGGCTCATTCCTTTGGTCAAATCCAGCAATCCCAGTCCGGATCACCCTTTGGTCGGATTGGGTCCGCCGACTTTCCTGCCCAAAGGCTCTTCTGAACGGGTATTGACCACACCCGGTCATACGGCTTACGTCAAGATTGCCGAAGGGTGCAATAATCCGTGCACCTTTTGCATCATACCCAAGTTGAGGGGGCCTTTTCGATCCCGTGTGCCTCGCGATATTGAACAGGAGGTCCGGCGTTTGGCCAAGCGGGGGGTCAAGGAGATCAATCTCGTCTCCCAGGACACGACTCTTTATGGCCGGGATCTCAGTCCGCGTACCGATCTTCCCTCCCTTCTGAACCGTCTGGGCGATATCGACGGGATCGAGTGGATCCGGATGCTCTATCTTTATCCGACTCTGATCAGCGACCGTTTGTTGATTACCGTCCTGCGTCAGGAAAAGGTGCTGCCTTACCTTGACATGCCGCTGCAGCATTTTCATACGGGGGTGCTGACCCGCATGAAACGGTCGGAGCGGGCGCCCTCCGTACGGCGTTTGTTGCGGCGCATTCGTGGGGTTTTGCCCCATGCCGTCATTCGTACAACGATGATGGTCGGCTTTCCCGGGGAGACTGACGAGGAGTTTCAGGCGCTCTATGATTTTGTCAAAGAGGCCCGTTTTGATCACCTGGGGGTGTTCACCTACTCCGGCGAGGAGGGTACCCCGGCCAGCAGTATGCCCCAACAGGTTCCCCGCCTGCTTGCCGAGGAGCGCCGTTCCCGCCTGATGGCCCTGCAACAATCCATCAGCCGGGAGAAGCTTTCCAGGCTTGTTGGCCAGATTTTGCCGGTGCTTGTGGACCATATCTCTCCGGAGAGCGGCTTGCTGTTGCAGGGGCGTTATGCCGGGCAGGCCCCGGATGTGGACGGCGTCGTTTACATCAACGATGGATCGCGCATCGAACCCGGACGTATCGTGCCCGTGCAGATCACCGAGTCGCACGAATATGATCTGGTAGGGCGTGTCGTTCACGCCACCCCGGAAGGGTTGCCCGGATGAAAGACCCGGGCCGTGGTCCGGCCCCTCTGGCCGACCGCATGCGTCCGACAACCCTGGAACAGATTCTCGGTCAGGAGAAGTGGACCGGCCCCGGTGGTTTGATCCGGGTGGCCCTGAACAGCGATCATATACCCTCGCTGATTCTTTGGGGACCGCCCGGGTGCGGCAAGACCACCCTGGCGCGGGTCATTGCGGCTCAGACCCGCAACCGTTTCGAGTCCGTATCGGCGGTGTTTTCCGGTGTGCGCGAGTTGCGGGCCGTGGTCGACCGTGCCCAGGTGGCCAGAAAGAGTGATGATGTTGGCACCATCCTTTTTGTCGATGAGATTCATCGCTTCAACAAGGGTCAGCAGGATGCCTTTTTACCCTTTGTCGAAGACGGTACCCTGATCCTGATCGGGGCGACAACCGAAAACCCCTCCTTCGAATTGAACAGCGCTTTGTTGTCACGTTGCCGGGTGGTGGTTTTGGCGCCCCTTTCCGAGTTTGCCATCGTTGCGCTTTTGGGCAAGGCGCTGGATGATCCCGAGCGTGGTTACGGTACGCGATCGGTTCACCTTGAGGAGGGGGTTCTGGCTGAAATTGCCCAACGTGCAGGGGGGGATGCCCGCTACGCCTTGAATCTGTTGGAAACCCTCGTCGAACTGGCCGGGAGCGATCCTGCCGGGCGGCGCCTGGGGATGGCCGATCTGGAAAAATCCCTGACGCAACGCGCCGCCCTGTTTGACAAGGCCGGGGAGGGGCACTACAACCTGATCTCCGCCCTGCACAAGTCGCTGCGTGGTTCAGACGTGGATGCCTCCCTGTATTGGTTGGCGCGCATGTTGGTGGCGGGGGAGGATGGACTCTACATTGCGCGGCGCATGGTGCGTTTTGCCACCGAGGATATCGGCAATGCTGATCCTCAGGCCCTGGCCGTGGCTCTGCATGCTCGCGATGCGTTTCATTTTCTGGGTTCGCCGGAGGGGGATCTCGCCCTGGCGCAGGCTGCGGTTTATCTGGCCACCGCCCCGAAAAGCAACAGTGTTTACATGGCCTTCGATGCGGCACGTCGTCTGGCCGATTCCACGGGCCATCTCTCTCCTCTGCTCCACATTCTCAATGCCCCGACCAACTTGATGAAAAAATTGGGTTATGGATCCGGGTATCGTTACGCCCATGATTATGAGGGAGGCTACGTCGCCCAGGATTACCTGCCTGATTCTTTGCGTGGAGAACGCTTTTATCAACCCGTGGAGCGCGGCTTTGAGCGTGAGATTGCCCGGCGTCTCTCCTATTGGCAGCGGCTGCGAGAGGGTCAAAAAGGGCCTTGATTATCGTTGCGGCGATGGGCAAGGGCCTGTGAAGATGGGATCCAGGGGGCTGGCTCCCTGGCAGGTCCAGGACAGAGTCCTGGTGGGGTTT
>JADGCJ010000050.1 GCA_015229045.1 Magnetococcales bacterium | reverse complement strand
AGGACAGAGTCCTGGTGGGGTTTGGGGCGAAGCCCCAATAAAATCTTTCATGTCACTATTTTTTCGATCACAAAAAACTACGTGAAACGACGTGTCTCAAAGTAGACGCAGTTTGGAGGAGAATTGTCGCCTCTTTAGATCAATGATGCAAACAGGAGTTCAGTGCTCTTCGGATTGTTCTGTTTTTGCCGATTCAACACCACGTCGACCATCGCGGCGTCTGCATGGGGATGGGTATAATCCGGCGAGGTTTCCCTGTCACCCGGAGGCGCGGTTCTGTCCATGCTGACACGCACATTTTTCATGCTCCCCCTGTTTTTCCTGTGGATGGCGCAAGCCTTTGCCGCTCATGGTCTGAGCCTGGATGGCCAACTGAAATATCCGGCTGGTTTCGAGCGTTTTGCTTATACCTCGCCGCAGGCCGCAGTCGGGGGGGAGTTGGTCCTCGATGGTATCGGCACCTTCGACAAGATGAACCCCTTCACCTTGAAGGGGATCGAGCCGAGTCACCTGGGCGAGCTGGTTTTTGAAACCTTGACCATCCGCTCCCTGGACGAACCTTTCTCCCAATATGGTCTGCTGGCTCGGGACATGGAGGTGGCCCCGGATGGCCTGTCGGTGGTCTATACCCTCGATCCGGCAGCACGTTTCGCCGATGGTACGCCGGTGACGGCCAACGATGTCTTGTTTTCTTTCACGGTGCTTATGTCGGACAAGGCGCATCCACAGTATCGCAGCTATTGGCAGGATATCGAGCGGGTCGAGGTGGTCTCCGAGCGGGTGGTTCGCTTTCATTTCAAGCGCAACAATCGGGAACTCCCCATGATTGCGGGCGAATTGCCGGTTTTGAGCCGGGCCTTCTTTGCCGGTCGTGCGTTTGACGAGGCCGACCTGGTTCTCCCTCTGGGGTCTGGACCTTATCGAGTGCAATCCTTTGCCTCGGGAAAAAATATCACCTACGAACGTCGTGCCGACTATTGGGGATGGCATTTGCCTGTTCGGCGTGGTCATTTCAATTTTCAACGGGTGACCATCAAATATTTTCGCGATCCTCAGGTGGCCCTGGAGGGGTTCAAGGCAGGGGAGTTTCATTTTATCGCCGAAAACAACTCCAAACAGTGGGCGCGTGACTATCAGGGAGAGAAATTTGCTCAGGGCCTCATCGTCAAAGAGACTCTGCCGCACAAAACCAGCGCTGGTATGCAGGGTTTTGTGATGAATCTAAGGCGCCCCTTCTTCAAGGACATTCGTGTGCGCAAGGCTTTCAATCTGGCCTTTGATTTTGAATGGAGCAATCTCAATCTTTTTTATGGGCAATATACCCGTTCGGAGAGCTATTTTACCAACTCCGAGATGGCCGCGCAGGGGGTTCCCTCGTCCGAGGAGATGGCCTTGCTGGAACCCTTCCGCAGCCAATTGGATCCGGGCGTTTTTCAGGAGCCGGTGCTGCCGCCTTCCACGCTGCCGCCCCGCTCTCTGCGCGACAATCTGCACCAGGCGATGGCCTTGCTGCGCGAGGCGGGCTGGAAAATGGGTGCGGAGGGCATTCTGCTCAACGCCGAGGGGAAGCCGTTTGAGGTGGATGCCTTGCTGGGACAGCAGGCCTTCGAGCGGGTCATGGGACCGTATGCGGAGAATTTGCGCAAACTGGGCATTCGTCTGAACTATCGCACCGTCGATCCCTCTCTCTATCAGCGTCGTCTGGAACAGTTTGATTATGATATGATCATTGGCACCTTTGCCCAGTCGCTCTCACCGGGGAACGAGCAGCGCAGCTACTGGCACTCTTCCCAGGCACATACGCCGGGGAGCCGCAACCTGATCGGTATCGAAAACCCCGTGGTGAATGCTCTGGTCGAGCGCATCATCTATGTGAAGGATCGTCCGGCGCTGGTCACGGCCTGCCGTGCCCTGGATCGGGTGTTGCGCAGCGGTTGGTATCTGGTGCCCAATTATCACATTCCTTTGCATCGGGTCAGTTATTGGAACAAGTTTGACAAGCCCGCCAGCCTGCCCTTGTACTACTCGCCGACCGAGGCGCTTTTTACCTGGTGGTTCAAGAGGGATCCCACAGAGAAAAAACCGTGACCTCCTACGTCTTGCGCCGTCTTCTGCTCATGCTCCCGACTCTGTTGGGGATCATGATTTTGACCTTTGCGGTGATCCAGTTTGTTCCGGGTGGACCTGTGGAGAGGATGATGTCGTTGTTGCAAAATCATCCGCAGGGAGAGGTTGCCAGCAGCGGGCAGAGGGGTTCCTACCGGGGCGGGGAGGGGTTGGATGCGGAGCAGATGCGTATCCTGCAAAAGCTCTATGGCTTTGACCGGCCTGCCCCGGAGCGCTTTCTCCTCATGATGGGCAACTATTTGCGTTTTGAATTTGGCGAGTCTTACTATCGGCATCGGCGGGTGGTGGATTTGATGATCGACAAGCTGCCGGTGTCGATTTCTCTGGGCATGTGGACCTTTTTCCTGACCTATTTTATCAGCATTCCGCTCGGCATTCGCAAGGCGGTGCGCCATGGCAGTCGTTTTGATGTGACCACATCCACTCTGATCATGGTGGGTTATTCGATACCTGGTTTTGTTCTGGGCATTTTATTGATCGTTTTATTGGGCGGGGGAAGTTTCTGGAACGTATTTCCCCTGCGTGGTTTGCATTCGGACAACTGGGCCACGCTCTCCTGGATGGCGCGTATCACCGATTATCTTTGGCACATGGTGTTGCCGGTGACTGCCGCTTCGGTGGGTTCCTTCGCCGTGATGACCCTGTTGACCAAAAACAGCTTTCTGGAGGAGATTTCCAAGCAGTATGTGATCACGGCCCGGGCCAAGGGGTTGTCGGAGCGGAGCGTTCTTTATCGTCACGTCTTTCGCAACGCCATGATTCCGCTGGTGACGGGCTTTCCCGGCTCGTTTGTGGCGGCTTTTTTCAGCGGCAGCCTGCTCATCGAGACCCTGTTCAGTCTGGATGGCCTGGGGCTTCTGGGCTACGAATCGGTCATCAACCGGGACTATCCTGTGGTCATGGCGACGCTGTATTTTTATACCATTCTGGGATTGCTGACCAAGCTTGTTACCGATTTGACCTATGTGCTGGTCGATCCGCGTATCACGTTTGAACGAGCGCGGTAATGTCATGAATCTGGACTCTCTCGTCGATCGCCTGCGTGGCCGGTTGCCCGACCTGTTGGCGATCTACGCCTTTGGCAGTCGTATCGCTGGTGATGCCGGGTCGGAAAGCGATCTGGATCTGGCGGTTTTGGTCGAGGGCAAGGCCGATCCCGTCAGCCTGTGGAGGTTGGCCGGTGACCTGGCGGATATCGCGGGCTGCCCTGTCGATCTGGTGGATGTCCGCGCTGCAACCACCGTCATGCAATATCAGATCATCGTCACCGGCAGGCGGTTATGGGTCAGGGATCTTCGGGCGACCTTGTATGAGAGTTTCATTCTCAGTGCAAAAACGGCCCTGGATGAGGCGCGTGCCCCCCTGATGAACCTGATTCTACGGGAAGGGAGCATCCATGGTCGATGATCTCTTGATCAACAAGGCTGCCAGCATCGAACGCTGCGTGATGCGCGCCCGGGAGGAGTATGCAAAGAATCCGGACACCTTCGCCATGGATCATACCCGTCAGGATGCGGCCATCCTCAATATTCAACGCGCCTGCGAGGCTGCTCTGGACATGGGGCAATACCTCGTGCGTCGTGAACGGCTGGGGGTTCCGCAAGGGGCGCGGGATGTTTTCGGGCTGCTGGCGCGGGGTGTTTGGGTTGGCACGGAGCTGGCCAAAAGACTGCAAGCCATGGTCGGGTTTCGCAACATTGCCGTGCATGACTATCAGGCTCTGCTCTTGCCCATTGTCGAGGCCATCATCACCCGGCACCTGGAGGATGTGCTGGATTACGCCCGGTTCATTCTGCAACGCGATGGCCGGGGTCCTTGTGCCGGTTGATCCGCATATGACGTTTGACCGGGAGAGAACTGTTTTTCACGAAAGTCGGTCATTCCTCATGTACGCACAGGCGCCGCCACCACTCCCAGACGTTCCATCACCAGGAAGATTTCCCGGCTGATCCAGGCATCGGTGGCGGCGTATTCGACCTGGTAGGGTTGCAGGTCCGGGGTCTCCCAGTTGGAACACTGTGCCCGTTTGGAGATGCGAAAACCAAACAGGGAGGCGGCCATGCTGCGCAGGCCACGGCTCTCCATGCCGGCCTGTTCGGCGACGCTGCCCAGGTCGATGAAACCGCGCTGTTCAAAGGGGAAGAGGGGTTGCAACTGGCGGATGTCATGATCAAGCCCGACGCCGACCTTGAGAATCTCTTCCTGGCTCAGAATGCGGATCAGAGGGGTGAAATCCTCGATACGATGCAGTTGGAAAAGAATGACCTCCCGGGCACCGGCGAGTTGGATCAGGGAGGGTTGGTGGGAGACTCCCTTGCGAAAGGCAGGTCGGGTTTCGGTATCGAAGCCCAAGACCCGTTCTTGTCCGAGGGTGTGAAGCGCTGCTTCGATCTCTTCCGCCGCATGCACAAGGCGAACCGGCCCGTCCCAGCGTTTGATGGGCAGGCGGTTGATCTCTTCCCTGGTCAATTTTCGGGCATACTGCTCGGGTATGCCTGAGCCATTCATGAACCATCCTTTCGCCGAGTGCCAAACCGTGTTCAGTTGGTATCACAAAAGGACGATCCAGGCAATTCCGCAGAGTCAATTTGTATCAGGAAAAACGCGCACGGGGTTCTTGAGGGGAGGGGGGGAGTCGCCTTGCATCCATCTTGATCCGGAAATGGAATCGGCTGTCATTCGGTTTGCAGCTGGCGACCCTCGATGAGCAGGGCTGTCAGTTCATCGGCGGGGATGGCGGCGCTGAACAAGAACCCCTGCATTTCATTGCAACGCAGGTTGCGCAAGATGGTCAATTGGTCGGTTGTTTCCAATCCTTCGACGACGACGGTCTGATCCAGGCTGTGAGCCATGGCAATGATGGCGCTGACGATGGCCGCATCACCCGGGTTGCTGCTGATGTCGCGGACGAAGGAGCGATCGATTTTCAGGGTTTTGAAGGGGAACTGGCGCAGCTGGCTCAGGGACGAATACCCCGTGCCAAAGTCGTCGATGGAGAGCTTGACACCCAGATCACTGATACGATTCAGGATTTTAACTGCCCGCTGCACATCCTCCATGATGGCGCTTTCGGTGATTTCCAGGTCGAGCTGCGAGGGTTCGATCTTGTACTCTGCCAGCAGAGCCTCGACGATGGCGGCCAGATCCTGTCTTCTGAACTGAACCGCCGAGAGGTTGACACCGACCCGGATGGATGGCAGCCCCATTTCCCTCCAGGCAGCGATCTGTTGGCAGGCAGTTTTCAGAACCCACTCGCCGATGGGAACAATGAGACCGGACTCCTCGGCAACGGGAATGAACTCGGCAGGGGAGACAAGTCTGTCGCCCTCTTGCATCCAGCGGACCAGGGCCTCGGCGCCGATCACCTTGCCGGTCTTGAGATCCACCTGGGGTTGGTAATAAAGGCGCATTTCGCCCCGTTCCACGGCATGGCGCAGACGGTTCTCCAGATCGAAGCGACGCCGGGCGGTCTCGGTCATTTCGGCGGAGAAGAACTGGTAACTGTTGCGGCCCTTCTTCTTGGCGTGGGCCAAGGCGGTATAGGTGTTTTTCATGATCTCCTGGGCATCGTCGCCATCCTGGGGGAAGAGGGTGATGCCCATGGCGGCGGAAACTTCTGTCTCCTGGCCATCGATGCTCAAGGGGAGAGAGAGGGTTTCATAAACCTTGCGGGCGACGACGCCGGCATTGCGTATGGCACCGGAGCCATCGTCGAGGTCGGTGAGGAGCAGGGCAAACTCATCGGCACCGATGCGCGCCACGCTGTCGCTGGTACGCAGGCAATGGATCAATCTTTCCGTCACCTCCACGAGCAAACGGTCGCCGAAGACCGGGCCAAGGGAGTCGTTGATCAACTTGAATCGGTCCAGGTCGACAAACATGGAGACGACACTGCGATTGCGCCGCCGTGCCTGGGTCAGGGCCTGTTGCAACCGATCTTCAAACAGCAAGCGGTTGGCCAACCCGGTCAGAGGATCCAGGCTTGAGTTGGGGACGGTGCTCCGCGAGAGAGTGAGGGCATCGGAGAGTCGGGTGAGTTGACCGACATAAAAACGGACACTCTCTCCTGTCTGGGTCGGCAGGATGGCATTGACGCGCAGACGGGCCTGAAAAACCAGGCTGTCCCTGCGATGGATGCTGATCTCTCCCTGCCAGAAGCCGCTGAACCAGATCTCTTCGACCATGGCATCGAAAAAGTCGGCATCCCCCTTCCACTGGCGCAGGAAGCGCAGTATGTTTTTTCCTTCAAGTTCGGCGGGACCGTATCCCAGCATGGAGCAGAGGGTCTGATTGACGCGGCGCATGTTGCCAAGCCAGTCCACCACCAAAACCCCATCCTGGCTGTCGCCAAGGATCACCTCCAGCAGGCGCTTGTTGAAAAAGCCCTCCCGGGCGGTGCGCTCCCTTCGGGGAGAGAGCATTTTTTTTGGCGTTGCGTTGCTCATTCCGGTCCTCTTCGGCAACATGTCAGTCGGTGTGGCGTAATTCCCCCACGGAGAGACGGATCCTGCCGAGTCGTTCGGCCCCGATGGCCCACTTCATGGGCCAGGATCGCTCTCGGCTCCGATGAGGTATACCCCTGGAGCAGGGTATCAAACAAGACAATACGGCGAAAGCGCCCAAAGCCGGTGAAAAAGGCATTGGCCTGTCGTTTGGGCGGTGACTCTGCTCCTGGCAGCAGAAAGAATCCTGACTTATAATAGCACCCAGGGCGCGGTAGGTTGTCATCTTTTAGTGTGTAATCTTGAGGAGCTGCGTTGAAAAAAGGGATTATTCTGGCTGGCGGCAGTGGTTCCCGTCTTTATCCCGCCACGTTGCCCATCTCCAAGCAACTGCTGCCGATCTATGACAAACCTATGATTTATTATGGTTTATCGGTTCTGATGTTGGCAGATGTGCGGCATATCTTGATCATCTCCACGCCGACGGATCTGCCCCGTTTCCAGCAGTTGCTTGGTCAAGGTCCCTCTTTGGGGTTGCGTCTGGAGTATGCTGCGCAGGCGCATCCGGGAGGGCTTGCCCAGGCGTTCATCATAGGTCAGGAATTTGTTGCCAATGATCCGGTTGCCTTGATTCTGGGGGATAACATTTTTTTTGGCCATGCTCTGCAAAATCGGCTCCAGGATTGTGCCGGTCGCGATGCAGGGGCCACCGTTTGGGCCTATCCGGTAAAAGATCCCGTTCGCTACGGTGTGGTCGAGGTGGACAGCAAGGGGCGTGCCCTCTCCCTGGAGGAGAAACCCCTCCGGCCCCGCTCCAACCTGGCCGTGACCGGCTTGTATTTCTATGACAATCAAGTGGTTGACATTGCCCGGAAGATCCGACCCTCTTCCCGTGGCGAACTGGAGATCACCGACGTCAACAAAACCTACCTGGAAAGGGGAGAGCTGCGGGTGGAAATGCTGGGTCGTGGCCACGCTTGGCTCGATGCCGGAACGGAGCAATCCATGCTGGAGGCGTCCAACTTTGTCGCTGCCATAGAGGGTCGACAGGGGTTTCGTATCGGTTGCATCGAAGAGGTCGCCTGGCGGAAAGGGTGGATCACCACCCAGGAGTTGATGGCCAGCGGGCAGCGGATCTCCGCCTCCGGCTATGGTCAATATCTCCTTGAACTTGCGAAAAATGCCCAATCCAATCCATGATTGTTCGCGTGACATCCGAGGCCTTGTTTCCCGCGAGCCCTGGTCCAGATGATGGCCAAGGTCGTTGGGGATGCAAGTCGCCATGGTAAAAAAAGCGTTTTCCCTTGCCATCCGGGTGGCCCTGGTTGGCGGGTGCCTGGTCTATCTGCTTGCCGGGTTGGATCTGCAGCAGGTATTGGTCATTTTTCGCAGTTTTGCACCCGGACGTATCCTGACCATGGAGCTTATGGTCGTGGCAACCATGCTGGTTCCGACCCTGCGTTTGATGTTTCTGACCCGTCATCGCCTTCGGTTTGTGCCTGCCATGCAGGCCGTTGTCCTTTGCCTCGGACTCAACAATATTTTTCCCGCCAAACTGGGGGAACTGGCCAAGGTCTCCTTTTTGCGGCAGAGGGCTGATATTGCCATGAGCCATGGCATGGGGATCGTCTTCTGGGAAAGGTTTTTTGACCTGAATGCCGTCCTGCTTTTCGGTGTGTTGACGGCCTATTTCCTGGACAAGTCGCTTTTGCTGATTCCCCTGACCCTGATTGTGGGTGGGTTTTGGGTATTTTTGCTCCTCAATAACTATTTTCCGGCGGTCTCGCGTTTGTTGTTGCACCTTGTCCCTGTACCGCGTTTGAGAGGTTTCGTCGCTGCCATTCTGGACCATCTTCAGGAGCGCTTCGAGTGGCAATTTTTTTTGATTCTGGGTTGGTATACCCTGCTGGCATGGCTCTCTTATCTGGCTCTGGCCATGATTTTCATGTCCTGGGTCGCCGGTCTGGATTTGACTGTGGCCCAAATGGCGGCCATATTCGTCGTCTCTTCGATCGGTTTGTCGTTGCCCTCCTCTCCCGGGGGAGTGGGGGTTTATGAGACGGCCATGGTTCTCTCCCTCGGCTGGTTTGGCGTGCCGAAGGAGACGGCCCTGGCTGTTGGAATGGCCTTGCATTTTATCCAAATTCTGCCCACGGTGTGTGGCACTCTGATCATTCTGTTTGCCACCAAACTGGATCGGAGTGACCTTATGCGGCTCAAACCCAAACAGACGTGAGGTGATCAAGATCATGCACCCTCTTCTCGCCCTGTTACCCCATGTCGAGGCGGTGATCGTGGTGGTGACGTTGTTGACTCTCTCTGTCGGTGTGTTGGCCATCCGTACTGGGCGGACCCCCGTTCACAGGTTCTGCATGATGGGGGCGACGGTTCTTTCCGTTGTCTTTCTGACGCTTTACTTGACGGATCATGCCATTTCAGGCATGCGCCCTTTTCCCGGAAGCGGGTGGTTGCGTCCTTTGTTCTTTACCATCCTGATCACGCATGTGGGTGCTGCCGTCACTCTTTTGCCGATGCTCTTTTTGACCCTGCGTCGCGCCTTCAGGCAGCAGTGGCAGGAGCATCGCCAAATGGCCAGAAAGAGCCTGCCTGTCTGGTTCTATGTCACCACGACCGGCCTTGTGGTTTATTGGATGACGCACCATCTGCCCCATTCTTGATGCAGGGAAATCGCCTATGAACGCCTACAGCCCGTCCTCCGGTGCCCACGGACTCTCTGACAAGGATTTCAAGAGGCTGAGCGATTTTATCTATCAACAGGCTGGTATCCTGATGCCCGCATCCAAAAAGACGATGCTCACTGCCAGGATTCAAAAGCGTCTGCGAACCCTGCACATGCACTCTTTTTCGGAGTATGTGGAGTTGGTTTTGGATCCGCAGCAAAAGGGTGAGGAGCTGGTCAATTTCATCGATGCCGTCACCACCAACAAGACCGATTTTTTTCGCGAACCCAACCATTTCGAGTATCTGAAAGGAACTGTCCTGCCGGAATTGGTCCGGACTGCTGGTGCTGGTACGCAGCGGCGTCTCATGGTGTGGAGCGCTGCCTGCTCCACCGGGGAGGAGCCCTATACCCTGGCCATGGTGATCAGGGAATTTGGCGAGACGGTCACGAAGAATTTCAATGCCAATATCCTGGCGACCGATCTGTCGACCAAGGTTCTCAAGAAGGCGTCGCTGGGGGTCTATGAAATGGAAAAAGTGGCCCCTGTCTCCATGCACCTGAAAAAAAAGTACATGCTGAAAAACAAGAATCCCCACAAACCCATGGTCAAGATGGGCCAGGAGCTGCGCTCCATGATTCGCTTTCAACAGCTGAATTTCATGGATGCCGACTATGGTCTCAAAGAACGGATCGATGTCATCTTCTGTCGTAATGCCATCATCTATTTCGACCGCCCCACGACGCAGGCGATCGTCAACAAGTTTTGCCGCCACCTGTTGCCGGGAGGCTACCTGTTCGTTGGTCATTCCGAGACCCTGAACAATTTGAAGGTTCCTCTGGTCCAGGTTGCCCCGACCATCTACCAGCTGCCCGGGAAGTGAAGCAGGAAGCGGGCGGGGAGGTTCATGCCAGGATCGCCATGCCGCTTGGAGGAAGAGAGACGTGGACGATGGAGCGTCCGTGGCGCTCCGCGACCTTTTCCGTGCTTGCTTCGGACACGACGACGTGGTGTGGATCGCGCAGGGCTTCCGGGGACCAGTCACTGCGGTAGAGGTAACGCAGCGTTTGGCCGGGGGGGTGCAATCCGGCATCGATGGTGATTTCGGCGCCGCGCGGGTGGAGGGTGTGGGTGTTGATGACCACCAGAACCTCCTGGTTGCGAAAGAGGCGGGACCAGGCCATGATCTCTCCGGTGTCGTGGATGAGGAAAGGACCGTGCAGGACCGAGGTCTCCCTGGGAAAGAGTTGTCCGCGCCGCAAGGTCAGGCCGATTGCGTCGCTGCCTGAGCGCAGGCGCCCGATGGCCGCAATACGTAGATAGGTCGGGTGGGTGGTATCGAAAAAGTGGCACCCCTCGGTTTCAAAGGGGCCAAACGGTCCACCGAACATGGATTCCCGTTGGAAACGGTCCATGCCGTCATGGCCGGAACCAAATCCGGGTACGCCGCTGCCGCCGCTGATCAGGGCCTGTTCGGCGCCAAAGTGCAAGGCTGGCAGACAGGGGACGGTCAACAAGATTCCCTCGGCCTGGGCAAGACGGTGATAACGCTCTTCTCTGGACGCCGCGCCGACCGAGACAGCCAGATCCCGGTGATCGAGAAACATGACGCGAAAACGCCCCCCGCCCGCTGCACCTGCGGCATGGGCCGGATTGTCGAACATGGCCAGGAAACGTTGCGGGTGGAGCCTGCCGGCCAGGAGTCCATCCAGATTGTCGACGAGTTCGCCGTGATCCAGGACGGCATCGGTCAGGTCCATGGTCTCCGCCATGCCATGCCAGGGGGCACCCGGTTCCTGATTTCCTTCGCCCAGCAACAGGAACTCCTCCTTGCCCAGGGCGTCGGCAAAACGGCGTACTTCCGTGCAAAAGCGTCGCGAAACCTCGGGGGGGAGCTGGCGCAGGGGATCGATGCGGAAGCCATCGCAGTCGCTGCGCACGATCCAATGGCACCAGAGACGGATCAAGGTATTCAGGAGCTCTTCCTGGTGAAGATCCAGCTCCTTGAGATCGGCGAGGTCGCCCTTGTCCGCGTGGAAGCCTGTCGTGTCGAATTCGCCGTCCATCTCCATGCAGCCCTGCCGGGTGTAACGGGCGGGGTTTTGCAACTCTTCGGGCCAGACACCGTCGTCGAGCGTGGAGATGGAGGAGACGCAGCGACTCTGGCTGTCGCGCCATCCGGAAAAATCGTAGGGGGTTTTTTTGAAGGGCATGGTGTCGCGACTCTGGCCGTTTTCATCGCGATAGAACCAGTTGTTGCCGGTATGGGTGACGATGATGTCGAGGACCAGGTACATGCCCCGCTCGTGAAGGGTGTCCGCCAACTCGCGCAGATCGGCGGCAGTGCCAAAACGGGGATCCACTTCGAGAAAATTTTGTATGCCATAGCCAAAATCGCCAAGAGTTTCCCGGCGTTGTTTCCAAAGGGGGCCCAGCCAAAGGGTCGTGACGCCCAGGTTGTGCAGATAGTCCAGTTTGCTGCGCACCCCTTGCAGGTTTCCGCCATTGCAGCGCCGGGCGGCGGCCAGCCAGGCGGCCCGATCACGAATCCTGGCGTGGGTCGGGTGATGCCGATCGAACAGGGGTCGGTGCGTCGCCTCTTCCTGGCCGTCGCTGAAGCGATCCGGCAGGAGAAAATAGAAAAATTGATCCCGCCAGTCGGAGGGACTGGAGGCCAGGGGGCCGGTCGGTTCAAAAGAGAGATCGGTCAATCGTTTGGGCTTTTTGGGGTCCGGCGTGCGTCCTGTTGGCATGGGAGCGACCGTTCTGTCAGGGGTTGGGGCGGATGTGGTTGCACGGGTTGTTGCCACGGGGGCTGGTGTGGGGGCCTCTGTCGTGACGACCGGCGGTGCAGGTCTGGCCGTCGTGACGGGTGGCGGTGTGGGGGGTGCTGTCGTGACGACCACCGGCGACGGTGTGGGTCTGGCCGTCGTGACGGGTGGCGGTGTGGGTCTGGCCGTCGTGACGGGTGGCGGTATAGGTCTGGCCGTCGTGACGGGTGGCGGTGTGGGGGCAGCGGTCGTGACGACCGGCATGGGCGTGGGTCTGGCCGAGGTGACGGGCGGTGGCACAGGAGTGGTTGTTACCACGGATGCTGGAGTGGGGGCGCTGGTCGGTTCGTCCGTTCCTTCCGACGGCGGGATGTCGGACCTGTACTCCTGAGCCAGGAGAAGCAGGTTGACAAGGATCGCCGGTCCCATCAGAAACTGCATCTGTAATTTCCAGAGGTGGGGCAAAATGAAAAAATACCAGAAGGGAAACATGGTCCATACCCGCAACATGACATGGTCGTGGATGATGTGAAAACCCCCCAACAGTAATCTTTACAGACGGCGTTGAAAAGTGAAAACCCAGGCTTGCCGGTCCATTCGGTTGGCGATGTCGCGTTTCCCGTGCAGATGAAGAGGATGAAAATTTTTAAAAATGGGCCTATCAGGAAAGATTGGGTTGCATATGGAAGTTTTTTGGGTTAAGAAGCCAATCAGAGTCTATTTTAGAATGTGACCATGTTCTGATATGTTAATAAATCCATTTATCACCGATCAATTTTCTTTCTATCAAACAGATGTCCAAAACCCACAAGTCTTTCAAGGGGAGTCGCTGCATGAGTGTCAAAAATGATGCCAAGAAGATGGAATTGAACACACCCCTCCTGGACCAACTGGAGTCGGGTGGCTGGCCCAGCTTTGTGACGGATTTGAAGGCATATTCCAAGAAACGGCCCCAGGTTGGACAACTCCTGAATCAGCTGAATGAGTCCTACGAGAATCGTTGGAACTACTGGATCGGTACGGTTTTGAACGTGCCTGGCTATGGCGGCGGCGTCATTGCCCGTCTTTCCCAGAAAGCGGACAAATATCCGGATCTGGCACAATTTCACACCGTGCGCGTCATCGAGCCGCCAGGTTGGGTGTACAGCACGAAAAATCTTCGCCAACTGGCGGATATCTCCGAGAAACATGGCGCCGGCATTCTGCAACTCCACGGCATGAGCGGTGACGTGCTGCTGTTGGGTTTTGACAATGACCAATCCATGTCCGTCGCCGAAGAGCTGATGGAAAATGGCTGGGACATCGGCGGTTCCGGTGGCGCTCTGCGGACCTTGCAGTGCTGCGTCGGCGAGGCCCGCTGCGAAATGGCCTGCTACGACACGATGAAGGTCACCAAACACCTGACCGACACCTTCATCCACTATCTGCACCGTCCCGAATTTGTCTACAAATTCAAGTTCAAACTCTCTGGCTGCCCGAACGACTGCGCCAACGCCATGATGCGCTCCGACATGCCGATCATGGGCACCTGGCGCGGCGAGATGCAGATCAATCAAGGCAAGGTGAAGGAGTTCATCAAGGCCAAAGGCCGGTCCTATGTGATCGACAACGTGCTGACCCGCTGCCCCACCAAGTGCATCTCCTTGAAAGATGACGATACCATCGCCGTGGAGCATCAGGACTGCGTCCGCTGCATGCACTGCATCAACGTCATGCACAAGGCCTTGAAGCCCGGCAAGGATAAAGGGGTGACCATCTGCATGGGTGGCAAGCGGACCCTGAAGATCGGCGACACCATCGGCATCATGATCGTCCCCTTCATGAAGCTGGAGTCCGACGAAGATCTGGACAAACTGACCGAGTTCGTCGAACGCGTCTGGGAGTTTTGGAACGACAACGGCATGGATCACGAGCGGGTTGGCGAATTCATCGCCCGTGTGGGCCTGTCGACCTTCCTGGCCGGTATCGGCATTGAGCCGGATGCCCGCATGGTGATGCGTCCCCGCAGCAGCCCTTATATCAAATTCGAGGAGTTGGCCCCAAGCCGTTTTGGTGGCGAACAAACCAAGATGCCCCCGGTTTGGAACAAAGAACCCGAAACGACCGAAGCCGCACAGCGATAATCCATTGTCCAGATTCTGCACGGAGTATTGACTACATGAGCGAAACCAAGATGGCGCCTCGTGATCAGGGCGCACCCGACTACAAGGTCAACCTGCATCCGGTCATGCTGAAGAACTATGGCAAATGGGATTACCACGAACGGGTTCGCCCGGGCGTGCTGGTCCATGTGGCTGAAAGTGGGGACAAGATTTGGACCATCCGCGCCGGCTCCCCGCGCACCCTGAGCGCCGACAAGGTGCGGGAGATTTGCGCGATCGCCGACAAGTATTGCAAAGGATTCCTGCGCTTCACGACCCGCGCCAACGTCGAATTTCTGGTCGACAACGAAGCCTCGATCCAGCCGTTGATCAACGAAGTGGAGGGGAGCTTGAAGTTCCCCGTTGGTGGGACCGGACCCTCGGTGTCCAACGTGGCCCATACCCAGGGTTGGATGCACTGCAACCTGCCCGGATCCGACGCTGCCGGCTCGGTGAAGGCCCTGCTCGACGAACTGATCGACGACTTCAAGAACGAACGGATGCCCAACCGGGTGCATATCTCCTCCTCCTGCTGCCAGATCAACTGCTCCAGCCATGCCGACATCTCCGTGATCGTGCAGCATCACCATCCACCACGCATCAACCACAGCAACATGCAGATTTGCGAACTGCCCAAGGTGGTCGCGATCTGCCCGGTGGCCGCCATTCGGCCAGCGGTGGTCAATGGGCATGATTCGGTGGAAGTGGTGAAGGAAAAGTGCATGTACTGCGGCGCTTGCCACGGTCAGTGCCCAAGCATGGAGATCCGCGACTCGGAGACCGACACCCTCTCCATCTGGGTGGGTGGCAAGACCTCCAACGCCCGGACCCCGCCGACCCTGATGAAGCTCGCCGTGTGGGGCCTGCCCAACAACCCGCCCCGCTGGCCGGAAGTGGGACAGGCAGTGCGCACCATTCTCGAAGCTTACAAAAAGGGCGGCAGACCCTACGAGCGTGTCGGGGAGTGGATTGAACGGATCGGTTGGCAACGTTTCTTTGAAGTGACGGGCTTCCCCTTCACCCGTTACCACATCGAAGACAGCTCCGATGCCCTCTTGACGTTCAACCGGTCCACCATGGTCCGGATCTGAGCGGTACCATCGTCACCAGGGGAAGAGGAACCGCACTCATGCAGACCAGTATTTTGAAAGAAGGACTGTCGCGCGCCCAGGTGAATGGCATGCTCAAGCCTTTCGCCGGCGAAGAGGTGGTGGTGCGCAACGGAGCGAGCTGGAAATGCCCCACCTATGTCCAACGTCAACCGCCGTGTCGGCACGAATGTCCCTCCAGTGAGGATATTCGTGGCTATCTGACGGTCATTGCCCAGGCGCAAATGTTCAAGAGGTCCACGGATGAAGCCCTGGACGAGGCCTGGTACACCCTGACCGACAAGAATCCGATGCCGGCAACCCACGGTCGTATCTGTCCGCATCCCTGCGAGACCGGCTGCAACCGGCAGCACAAGGAGGATGGATCGGTCGCCATCAACAATATGGAACGGTTCATCGGTGATCACGGCCTGCGCCGCAAACTCAAACTGAAGAAGCTGACGGAAGAGAGTACCCGCCGGAAGGTCGCCGTGATCGGCGCCGGTCCGACAGGTCTCTCCTGTGCCTATCAACTGGCCCGGCGTGGCCACTCGGTGACCATTTTCGAGGCCTTCGGCAAGACCGGCGGCATGCTGCGCTACGGCATTCCCCGCTACCGCCTGCCGGATGAAATCCTGGATGCCGAGGTGCAAAACATTCTCGATCTCGGGGTGGAGCTGAAGCTGAATACCCGCATCGGCAAGGAGATCTCCTTCGAGCAGCTGCGCAAGGATTTCGATGCGGTCTATCTGGGCATCGGTGCCCACAAGGGGAGCAATCTGGGCATTGCCGGTGAGGAGGGGGCCGCCAATGTCTTTACCGGGGCATCCTTTTTGAATCGGGTCAATACCGGGGCCAAGGTGGAGGTGGGCAGCCGGGTGGTGGTGATCGGCGGTGGCGACAGCGCCGTGGATGCCGCCCGCGTCTCCCTGCGCCTGCAAGCCGAGTTGGAAAAGGCCCAGGACAGCGGTGACGAAAAAGCCATGCTGGCCGCCGAACAGGCCTACGACAGCGAGGTCCACAAGGAAGAGGGCACCCACATGACCGCCAAGATTGCCGTCGATTCGGCACGGGCGTCGCTCAGGGTCTCCAAGTATTCCGAAGTGACCATCCTCTATCGTCGTACCAAGACGGAGATGCCGGCCATCGCCAAGGACGTCGTGGAGGCTGAACACGAAGGCATCAAGTTTGAGTTTCTCGCGGCGCCAAAAGCCCTGGTGCGGGAGGGTGGCCGGGTGACCGCCATCGTTTGTCAGCGCATGCAGTTGGGCAAACCCGACAAGTCGGGTCGGCGCAGCCCGGAACCCATTCCGGGTGACGAGTTCACTCTGCCGGTGGACACGGTGATCGTCGGTATCGGTCAGGTGCCGGAACTGGTGGGCGATCTCTCCGCGTTTGCCAACAAATGGGGTTGGGTGACAGCCTCCAATTCCATGCAGACCGAGCAGCAAGGGGTTTTCGCTGGTGGTGATGTCCTGGGACTGGGCATCTCCACCCGCTCGGTGGGTCAGGGCCGGATTGCCGCCCAGGCCATCGATGCCTTCCTGCTCTCCAAGCACTACTCTCCGCCGCCCAAGGGGAGGCCTGTACGGCATACCGACATGCGGCTGGATTTTTACAAGCCCGTGTCGCGTAACGAAGAGGAGCAGATCCCGGCTGAGGAGGCTACCAAAGGTTTCAAGGAAATCTTCAGCACTCTCACGACCGAGCAGGCCTTGACGGAAGCAAAACGCTGCATGAGCTGTGGACAGTGTTTTGTCTGTGATCGCTGCCGCATCTTCTGTCCACGCGAGGCCATCTCGCGTGATCTGAAACGGCCCAAGGGCCAGGTGATGCACACCGATTATACCCGCTGCAATGGCTGCCACGTCTGTAACATGGCCTGCCCCTGTGGGTATATTCAAATGGGTATGGGTTTGTAACCCACTGAATTGACATCTTCTTGAAGTAAGACTGGTCCCATGCCTGGTTTCGTTGTTGCTCCCCGGCATGGGGCCGGTTTTTTTGTTGGACGCCCTGCCTGCGCACTTGCTGCGTTGTTCCGTCGAGGGGATCCCTGGATTTTTTGATGAAATTTTTCCCGATCTAAATAATAATTTTAAAAACACTAAGTTACGCGAGAAGAAAAAATAGATACTTCCCATAAGGATATGATTTGCTATCTTGTTAGGGGCTTGCAACCGCCTCATCGTCCCTTTTGGAGTCCGAACATGACAGCGTCCGATGAAAACAACAGAATCTTCGACTTCCTGGACCAGTCCACACACCTGGAAGGGGATCGTTTGGTTGGGGAGTTCCAGGGTCTGCGTTTGTTCAGCCATTTTCAGTCGGTCTTCAGCCTTGCCCATCAAAGGCAGGTCGGGGTCGAAGCCATCTTCAGCGGTATCGATCCAGGTAAGCCCGATGAAGGGCCTCTGACCTCTTTCAACATCTTTTCGAGGGTTCCTCCGGAGACCGTGATCCAGATGGATCAGCTCCGGCAGTATCAGCATTTCAGGAATTTCAACGATGCCAACATGAAGGAGCGTTGGCTCTTCATCAACCTTCACCCCAAGATTCTGATGAGTCAGGGAGGCCAGGATATCGAGATCCTCGGTGCCATCCTGGAGCGTGTCGGTCTGAAGCCGCATCAGGTCGTGGTCGCTCTGCGCGAGCATTCGGAAGTAGGTAGCGACAAGATTGTCCGCACGATGGAGGGCTTGCGCAAGCTGGGTACCCTGATCGCCTTTGACGATTACAGTTCCGGTATCGCCAACCTCGACCGACTCTGGACCCTGCGCCCTGACATTGTCAAACTGAAGCGCACCTTCGTCGAAAATGCCATGCAGCACCCCCAGGCCATGCGCATGCTGAACAAGCTTGTCTCCTTGATTCATGCTTCGGGCTGCCTGGTGTTGTTGGAGAAGATTGAGTCTGCGGAGGAGGCCATTGTGGCCATGGAAACCAGTGCCGACTTTGTGCAGGGACACTTTTTCGGTGGTGCTCATCCCCGCCCCATGCGCAAGGATGTCCGCTTCAGCAGCGGTTTCTTCGCCGATCTGGCCGAGAAACACGAGCGTGCCCTGGCCCGCCAGACGCGCGCTCTCAAAACCGATCTCTCCGACTTGACCAACGATTTCATGGATTGCGCCTGGGGCATTGGTGATGGTCAAACCCTGGATGACGCCGGCCAGGCCATTCTGCAACGCGGACGGACTGAGCGGCTCTATCTGCTCAACGAGCATGGTGTCCAGGTTGGCCAGCATATCTACGGTCACCACCAGTCCGCCCACAACGATCCCCGGCATCTTCCCCTGGAAGATTCGGTGGGTTCCACATGGACACGGCGTTCCATTTTTACCGAATCGATTCGTCATCCGTCCATTGTGCAATCCTCGCCCCCGTTCCGTTCCATTTCCAGCTTGAACACCTCGATTACGCTCTCCGTTTCGGTGCGTATCGGGGGCAAACTGCATGTGCTTTGTTGTGACGTGCGCTGGGATGAGGGGGTTGTCGAGGGCAGTTGATCGTTGCCCGGAGAGACGGATAAACCGGATTGCCCCTTGCCTTGCCGGTGTTTCCGAGCGGTGTTGGAGGGACACCCGGGTTGGTTTCAAGGCGGACTCCCTCAGGAGGGGGGTCCGCCTTTGGTTTTTTTGCCCTCAAGGTTAGCTTGCAAAAGGCGGGAGCTGCTCTTGTTTTGCACATCGGCCTATTCTAAAGCCGGCGAAATCGGCAATAGATAAAACTTTGCTTTTTATTTTTGGGCGTGGTGTGTATTTCGGAGACGGTCTCCAAAAGCTCGAAATGGGGGCCGAGTTCCTTATGGAGTAGCTCTGGTGTATAGCGAACGATCTCAAGTTTGCTGCACTGTGTTGGTCCATCCATGGCAAAAGTGGCGATGATGGCATGGCCATGGGGTTTGAGATGTTTCTCAAGGCTGGCGACGTAGGCGCGTCGTTGCTCGGGTTGTGTAAAAAAGTGAAAGACCGCCCGGTCGTGCCAGAGGTCAAAGGTGATCCGGCTGTCAAAATCCGTGACGTCGGCGTCGATCCAGGCGACCTCTCCCTCCCGATCGAGGAGGCGCAGGCGGGCGTTTTCCAGGGCTTCGGAGGAGATGTCCAGGACGGTCAGATTCTGGTAGCCGGCCGTCATAAGGTGGTCCACCAGGGTCGACGCCCCACCGCCGACATCGATGATGGCCCCATCTTCTTGCAAGGCGGCGTTTTCGATCAGAGTCAGGGAAGTCAGTGGAATTTTTTGATACCAACTGGTTTCATTGACCTTCTTCTTGCTGTAAACCTCTTCCCAATGCGCCTTTTGATCCATTTTTTTCCCCTTGTTTGTCATGGTCACGTTCAACGCGAACACCCCCACATCATCATGGATATCTTGTCCTTTTTTTCTCCAGCACCCATCCGGGGAGCGACAAGGCGCACCTCATGGCCGGGGAGTGGATAGAGGTCCGGCTCTTTTTTGTCAACGCCCTTGTTGAGCTTCGTCCCGGACTGCCGTCGCGTCGCTGTCGGGCGACGATTCCTTCTTGGTATGCCAGCGAACGGTCAGGACATCTCCCTTGACCTCCCAGGCCAGCATTTGGTTGAAAAACTGCATACCCAGCAGGGCCGTGCGCATGGGCACACCATTGACGTTGGCCGCAACGCCTTGCATGTGCAAATCTCCCAACCTGAGGTCATCCAGGACGACCGAGGCCACACGGACGTTGCCATTGGCTGTGGAGAAGGTTTGGTTGTAGTTGAGATCCTCCACATGGAAGCCAAGTTTGCGGGCGATCCGAGGGGGGAGGATGATGCCACTGGCGCCGGTGTCCACCAGAAAACTGACCGGCTGGCGATTGATCAGCGCTTCGATATAAAAATGGCCGTTTGCTGCCCGATAGAAGGTCATGGAGCCGGGTTGCTCTTCGTATCCGAAACGAGGGATGAGACTGGCCATGACGCGATCCAGCACATGCAGCATTTCTGCTTTAAAAGTGAAACCAAGCACAAGGCTCAGAATGACAATCCACCACACAAGCCCTTGATGTATCTTGTGCAACAAATGTTGCACGGGGTAGGAGGCCAACAACCAGCCCAGGACCAGGGCCAACAACAGGGGGCCGACAAGGGTCTCGTGCAGATCATTCCCAGAGAGAGGTCCAATAAACCGTTCATGCAATAACAGGACAACAGCCCCAAGAGTGCCAAACAGTGCCGAGAATCTTATCCAGGACCATTGCTCACTCTTGTCGATCCGTTCGGCATCGCCGCGCCGCCGCCGCGATTTCTTCAGGCAGCAAGGCCGATCCTTGCGCACCTTCGTGCCGGAGGGGGTTTCGGGTAGGGTGTCCAATCCTGGCTTCATGGTCTCTCCAGTCTTTGTTCCGTACATCTTTCTGTGTAACTATTCAGTACCCGGCAACAAATCGGGGTCCAGGGGGCTGGCTCCCTGGCAGGTCCAGGACAGAGTCCTG